>JBPCWJ010000088.1:0-8714 GCA_051009635.1 Rhizobiaceae bacterium | reverse complement strand
GCCTTTGGCAGCTATGAAGCCCTGCTTGAAAGCGATGAGGTAGACGGCATCTATATTCCGCTGCCGACTTCCCAACATGCCGAATGGGCGATAAAGGCTGCCGACGCAGGAAAGCATGTTCTCGTCGAAAAGCCGCTCACGCTTGACGCTGAAGCAATCCAGCCGGTGATCGAGGCCCGCGACAGGAACAAGGTCGTCATCAGCGAAGCGTTCATGGTCACCTACCATCCGCAATGGCTCAAGATAAGGGAGCTGATTGCCGATGGTGCTATTGGCCGCCTGCGCCATGTGCAAGGAGCGTTTTCCTACTATAATCGCGACCCCTCCAATATGCGCAATCAGGTCGAGCTGGGTGGCGGAGGGCTGCCTGATATAGGTGTCTATCCCACTGTCACCACGCGCTTTTGTACCGGTAAGGAGCCATTGCGGGTCCAGGCGGTGGTTGAGCGCGACAAGGAGTTCGGCACGGATTGCTATGCCAGCATCAAGGGCGATTTCGGTGATTTTGAACTGAGCTTCTACTGCTCCATGCAGATGGCGCTGCGTCAATCCATGGTCTTCCATGGTGAGGTGGGCTACATCGAGGTCAACGGCCCGTTTAATGCCGGTGACTATGGGGATGAGCAATTTACCCTCTACAATGCCGATCATTCCCATGCAGAGATTTTCCGGTTCCCTGCCGCACGCCAATATCGCAGGCAGGTCGAGGCAATCGCGGAGGCCGCGACCGGCGGAAAACCGGAGATATTTGCACTCGAGGATTCTGTGCTGAACCAGAAATTCATCGATGCAATCTTCCGCGCAGGCGAGCATGATGGCTGGGAAACGGTCTGACAATCGGGAACTGATTGTCCCGGAAACCGAGTTGAGCGAACGGTTCATTCGCGCAGGCGGTCCCGGCGGACAGAATGTCAACAAGGTATCGACAGCAGTTCAATTACGCTTCGACATGCGCAATTCGCCCACGCTTACTGCCTGGCAAAAAAGCCAGCTTGAACGCGTGGCGAGCCACCTTCTGACTGATAATGGCGAGTTGATCATTGAGGCGAGCCGGTACCGCACACAACAGCAAAACAGGCTTCATGCCCGTCAACGCCTTTCTGAACTGATAGCCGAAGCCTCCAAGCCGCCGCCGAAAAAACGCAAGAAAACCAAACCCAGCCGATCTTCCGTTGAGAAAAGACTGCGCAAAAAGGCTGGCCGCTCGGCAACCAAGAAGCTTCGCGGACGGGTTCATGACGATTGAGCCGACATTTCCTCAAGTTGACGCCAAAGTGAGTGGGCTTGATTTGGAAAGCCCTGTTGATGCTCTATATCTGCAAAAACAGTTCCTAAAGAGGTAGAAATGGTATTCAGGCCGTCACAAAAAATACTTCCAAGCGAAATCACTCCGAAAAGTGTCTACTTGAACCGGCGGAACTTGCTGGCCGGCGCGGCAGGATTGGCAATTGGCGGGGCCATGCCTTCCATCGCGCATTCCGCCAGGGAACTTGCGAAGCTGGAGACAAAACCGTCTGAATATTCAAATGGCGACCTTGAGCCGACCGCCAGGGAATATATTACCAGCTACAATAATTTCTACGAATTTGGCACGGGCAAGGAAGACCCCGCCCGCAATGCGCATTCGCTGACAACAAAACCCTGGACGATCAAGATTGACGGTCTGGTGAACAAGCCGGGTGAATACGCCTATGAGGACCTTGTGCCCGCTGTGCAGGAAGAGCGCATATACCGGTTCCGCTGCGTGGAAGCCTGGTCGATGGTGGTGCCATGGGTTGGTTTCCAGCTTTCAGAGATACTGGACAGGGTCGAACCTTTGGGCAGCGCAAAATATGTTGCCTTTGAAACCTTGGTTCGACCCGAAGAAATGCCGGGGCAAAAAGGTCTGTTCCAGCCGCTTCCTTGGCCTTATGTTGAAGGCCTCCGCCTTGATGAGGCCATGCATCCGCTTACCTTGATGGCAACCGGCCTGTATGGTGAGGAACTACCCAACCAGAATGGTGCCCCGATACGGCTTGTTGTGCCGTGGAAATATGGGTTCAAATCCATCAAGTCGATTGTCCGTATCAGTTTGACCGAGGAAGAGCCCCCGACAAGCTGGAATTTGTCAGCTCCACGCGAATATGGGTTTTATTCCAATGTTAATCCCAGGGTTGATCATCCTCGCTGGAGCCAGGCGAGCGAGAGAGTTATCGGTGGTGGATTATTTGCCCAACGCAAGCCGACCTTAAGGTTCAATGGTTATGAAGAGGAAGTTGGCGAACTCTATGCCGGCATGGATTTGACCGCCAACTACTGATACTTCATCACCATGTCATTTGCTGATTCAATAAATGCGCCTCTGAAACGCATCCCTGTCCTGCCGCTATATGGCGTGGCGCTGATGCCGGCCATCTGGCTTTTCTATCGGGCCTTTGCAGGCGCGCTCGGCGCAGACCCAATGCGGGTTCTGGAACATGAACTGGGTCTGTGGTCCCTTAAGTTCATGCTTGCAGCGCTTGCGGTTACCCCGCTGCGAAACCATGCCGGCATAAACCTGCTTCGCTTCCGGCGAATGCTGGGACTAACCGCATTTTACTATGCCATAATCCATCTATGCGTCTATTTGCTGCTGGACCGGCAATTGGCCTGGGCAGAAATTGGCGCAGATCTCTACAAGCGGCCCTATATCATCTTCGGAATGAGCGCCTTCATTTTGCTTATACCACTGGCATTGACGTCAACGAACAAGGCAATTTCCCGGTTGGGCGCAATGACCTGGCGCAAATTGCACAGGCTTGCCTATCCCGCCGCAATCCTGATGATTATGCATTATTTGTGGCTGGTCAAAAGCTGGACCGCAGAACCTCTGGCCTACGCTTTCGCAACCGCTGTGATTTTGGGATTGCGGCTGGTGGATTTCAAACAGAAGCGAAATTCGTCCGACAAACGAAAACCGGCCGCCATGAGGCGACCGGAACCGTCTTGAAAATACGAATTTCCTGACCGTGACAGGCGCTAGTTGTTGCTCTCGCCGCCGCGAATTTTTTCACCGGAATAGCGTGGTTTCATCAGACCAATCGACTTGGTGATTACACGAACCTGCAATTGCTCGTTCTTCTCAACATCGAAATGATCGACACCAATCGGCCTTACATCCACATTCTTCACAACGGCAGGTGAGCCCGGCTCTTCCTTGACGATATTTGTTTCCTCGCCATCCTTCTGGTTGGGAATGTAGTAATTGACAACTTCCGTCACATTGGGCCCAACCGTGGTGGTTACTGTCGGATCAAAGGCGACGACATAGGAAACCGGTATCCCGGCATCACCCAGATACTTCGCCATATAGACAGAGGCGTTTCCGCCCAGCGAATGTCCCATAATGATAATCGGATAGGAAACCGCCTTGTTCTTTGACCGTTCGATAATGTCTTTCGCCCAGACTTCCCAGACCTTGTGATTATCCACCTTGCTGTTCACGCCCCGGGCACGGAATTTGCTGTTCATCTCGTCAAGTCCGGTCGAGAATACATTCGCCAAACCGCGCAGAAGATAGACTTCGCCGGTATACTTGTATTTCGAGAGGTCTTCACGTGCCAGTCCGGTAGCAGAAGTGGAGCTGCCCGAAGATGAACAAGCTGCCAGTCCTCCTGCAAGTCCGATTGCAAGGATTGCTGCACCAATTCTGGTGATGTTTCGATTTCGCATGGCCTGGGTTCCCAATTCAACGTCCCTAAACGCGGTGCGCGCAAATTACGCCTGCTTGCAGTTTGTGTCAAACTGGCACGCACCGCAGAATAAAAACTATGAATAAATGGTTAACAGCCAATTTCGGCGATAAAATGCGCTTGCGGACGATTTTTGCGCAGGACTTCATCCCGGGGCGGGTCCTGTGGATGAACCAACGACCAATTCCGTTTCCCACAACTCGCTTTCCGGCGGATTGCCGGGTGACTTCACATAGTCGATCAATAACTCTGCACAACGCCTTCCAGCCTTGTTGATCGATGAACGGGTAGAGGTGAAAAATGGCACGTCGCCGGGACGGTGAAGGAAGGATAGCTGATCGTCATGAGCGACAATGGATATCTCTTTTCCTGCCCGCAGGCCAAACTCATTCAAGGCCCTGAGGACACCCATTGCCAATAGGACACTTGATGTGATGATTGCCGTAGGCCTTTCGTCCATTTCGAGCAGTTGGCAGGTCCTGGAATAGCCATGCGGCTCGATCATGTCGTCGCTGAACATGATCGTCGGATCGATTTCAATATTGTTCTGGTGGAGCGCTTCGATATAGCCGGTACGCCTCCTGCTGGCGAAATTCCATTCTTCAACCCCATTCAGCAAGGCTATCCGGCGATGGCCGAGATCGGTAAGAAAATTGGTTACACGTTCAAATGAGCGCTTATTGTCGATATCCATCCACAAATAACCGTCTGAAGGATTATCGGCGCGCCCGTGAACGAGAAAGGGTATGTCGAGAGCCTTGAGGAGCCCGATCCTGCTCTCATTGGTTTTTGGTCCGTGCACGATCAGGCCTTCCACCCTGTTTGATGCGGCCATGGTGCGGTAATGGTTCTCTTCCTCTGCTTCCGGCACAACTGAAATCAACATGTCAAAACCGTATTGTGCGTAAACCTCACCTGCACCGGCAATGAAATCCGAAAAATAGGGTGTCATGACTGAATGCCGTGTCAGGGGTACAACATGGCCAATGGCCCGTGAGCGGCCGGTTGCCAGCAATTGTGCATGCCGGCTCGGTGTATATGAAAACTCGGCAGCAGCTTCCTGAACCCTGCGGCGGGTCCGCTCGCTTACCTCGGGATATCCGTTGAGCGCCCGGCTGACCGTGGTTTGTGATAATCCCAGCTGTTGGGCCAACTGCTTTAGATTCATAAACCCCGCCAATCCAGCCAACATTCAGATGTTAGTTGCCCAATATTACTCAAAGCGCTTTGAATTTTAAACAAAATAATCTGCCATTGTCACAAAATTCTTGACAATCTAGCTGAATATGAAGCATTGTAAAATCCAAAGCGCTTTGAATATTGGATTCAACATGCTTTGCGGATAATTCGAATTGCGGGGAAACCTGCTTTGGTCAATCATTGTGACCACGGCTTGCAGCCAAAATTCATTTGCATTGTGATCAGGCCGTACGGGCAATTGAACCACTATGGGAGGAAATCATGAAACTCAGGCTCTTGGCGGCGATTGCCGCCATTTCGATCGCTCTACCTGCCAATCAAGCGTTTGCGCAGGATCTTAAATTCCCGCCAGGCGAGGATTCCCGCTTTAACTGGGACAGCTTTGAAGAGTTCAAGGCAAAACACGATCTGTCCGGGCAGACAATTGATATTTTCGGCCCATGGCGCGGTGACGATCAGCAACTGGCCGAAGATCTTTTCGCCTATTTTGCCGCTGCTACCGGCGTCACCGTCAACTATTCCTCCTCGGAAACCTATGAACAGCAGATCGTGATCGACGCAGAAGCAGGCAGCCCACCTAATGTAGCGATCCTGCCCCAGCCTGGTCTTATTGCAAATCTGGTCAAGAAGGGTTTCGTCTCGCCTCTGGGCGAGGAAACGGAACAATGGTTGTTGAATAATTATTCTGCAGGTAGCAGTTGGGTCGGTCTTGGTTCCTATGAAGGGCCGGACGGCAAATCACAGCTTTATGCCTTGCCCTACAAGATCGATGTAAAATCGCTGGTCTGGTATGTGCCCGAGAACTTCGAGGATGCAGGCTATGAAGTTCCGACGACCATGGAGGAGTTAAAGGCTCTGACTGACCAGATTGTAGCTGATGGAGAAACACCCTGGTGCATCGGTCTGGGATCAGGCGGCGCGACAGGCTGGCCAGCCACTGATTGGGTCGAGGACATGATGCTTCGGACCCAGCCTCCTGAGGTCTATGATGAATGGGTATCCAATGATCTGAAATTTACCGACGAGAAAGTCGTTGCTGCGATTGAGGAATTTGGTGCCTTCGCGCGGAATGACGACTATGTCGCTGGTGGTGCTGGAGCGGTCGCTTCAACTGACTTCCGGGACAGCCCGAAAGGCATGTTTACCTCACCGCCACAATGCTACATGCATCGCCAGGCATCCTTTATTCCCACCTTCTTTCCTGAAGGAACTGAATTGGGCGTGGATGCTGATTTCTTTTACTTCCCGGCCTATGCAGAGAAAGATCTGGGTAACCCGGTTCTGGGTGCAGGAACACTTGCCTTCATTACCAAGGATAGTCCGGCAGCCCGCGCCTTGATTGAGTTTCTGAAGACGCCGATCGCCCATGAATTATGGATGGCGCGCTCTGGCTTCCTGACACCGCACAAGTCCGTGAACACAGAAGTCTATGGCGATCCTACGCTTAAGAAGATGGGTGAAATCCTTCTCAACGCTACAACATTCCGCTTCGACGGATCAGACCTCATGCCGGCCGGTGTAGGTGCAGGTTCATTCTGGACCGGAATGGTCGACTATGCAGGCGGCAAGGACGCCGGAGAGGTTGCGAGCGAAATACAGGATAGCTGGGATTCGCTGAAATAGCGCAATCAAGAATCCAGATCATGATGAAACGGATTGTCCCGCAATGCGGGGCAATTCAACCAGTCAGCCAAATGGGGAGATGCGACAATGAATCCTGCAATCCAGGGAATCCTGACTATCATCATTGGCGTTGGCGGCTGTATTGGCTACTTCTACTTCTCCAACCAATTGCTCGACAAGGTCATCTTTCCGGCCAGCGGACCAAATATTGGCCGTAATATCAATCGGGCCAATATAGTGCGGCCCTGGTTGTTCCTTTTTCCAGCAATCTTTGCCCTTGGCCTCTATCTGGCCTATCCGGTTTTTGCGACCTTATGGCTTTCGCTGACAGATCGTGACGCCGGGGGCGCATTTGTCGGGCTGGCAAATTATTCCCAAATGTCGTCCGAGCCAAAATTCTGGGAAGCCATCGGAAACAACATGCTGTGGCTGATCGTCGTACCGGCAATGTCGACGGCCTTCGGTCTGCTAGCAGCCCAGCTCACCGACCGGATCACCTGGGGCAATATCGCCAAATCGGTGATTTTCATGCCCATGGCAATCTCCTTTGTCGGTGCTTCGGTTATCTGGAAACTGATCTATGACACAAGGCCGGAAAATCAGGATCAAATTGGTGTACTCAACGCGCTTTGGGTGTGGTTCGGAGGAGAGCCCCAAACCTGGCTTACAATCACACCCTGGAACAATTTCCTGCTGATGGTGGTACTGATCTGGATTCAGACCGGTTTCGCAATGGTGATCCTGTCTGCAGCCCTTAGAGGTGTTCCCGAGGATACGATCGAGGCAGCCATTATTGATGGGGCAGGACCGTTCCAGATTTTCTTCAAGATCAAGATACCGCAAATCATGAGCACGATTGTTGTGGTCTGGACGACAATCACGATTGTTGTGTTGAAAGTCTTCGACATTGTTCTGGCCATGACAAACGGCCAGTGGGGAACCCAGGTCCTGGCCAATTACATGTACGACAAATTGTTCCGCTCCTTTGACTGGGGCGTGGGTTCGGCAAGCGCAATGATCATCATGCTGCTGGTCTCGCCGATCCTCGTCTGGAACGTTTACAATGCAAATAAAGAAATGCGTTGAGGAGGCATGGCAATGAGCTTCTTCACCACAAAGAAATCACCTCTCATCTGGGCAGTCCATCTTTCTGTCTTGCTGCTGGTTGCAGTCTGGTTGTTCCCCACATTGGGCCTGTTTGTCTCTTCCTTCAGGACCAGCGACCAAATTTCCACCAGCGGCTGGTGGTCGGCCCTGTCAACGCAAACGCGGCAGGTTCCGGCTATCCGCGTGGCAGGAAATGAGAATGAAACCAATGGCCGCTTTGTCATTGTGGGCGAACTGTTTCCTGACACGGAAACAAAGATTACTGCCTGGGGTACAAGTTCACGAAATCCGGCAGCTTTCAGGCCGGACGAGATTGCTGAGCTGAAGAACGGCGTATTGTTGACGGTATCGCCTACAGGCAGCTACACGCTTGATGGGCCTGAGAGCTTTGAGGGCGCGAGACTGCCCCGCATATTCTCGACCGCATCTTCACCACCTGAATTTACCCTGGAGAATTATCGAAATGTTCTTTTCAGCTCCACGGCGGCTTCAGGTGTCGGGCAGTCTTTCATTAATACGCTCACCGTTGCGATTCCGGCGACAATTATACCAATTTTGATCGCAGCCTTTGCTGCCTATGCCTTGGCATGGATGGATTTTCCGGGACGGGCCTTGCTTGTGGCGGCTGTTGTCGGCCTTCTTGTCGTACCGTTGCAACTGGCGTTGATACCGCTATTACAGCTTCACAATGCAATCGGTATCGGCAAGGGATATCTCGGTGTCTGGCTGGCGCATACGGGCTTTGGCCTGCCGCTCGCAATTTACCTGTTGCGAAACTACATCGTCGGACTGCCGCGCGACATCATAGAAAGCGCTCGGGTCGATGGTGCCACTGATTTCGAGATATTCGTCAAGATCGTTTTGCCGCTTTCATTTCCCGCATTGGCGTCATTTGCCATCTTCCAGTTCCTATGGACCTGGAATGATCTTCTCGTTGCGCTGGTCTTTCTGGGAACCGATGATGACACACTTGTTCTGACAGGCCGTCTGGTCAACCTGCTCGGTTCCCGAGGCGGTGACTGGGAGATCCTGGCGACATCTGCCTTCGTATCGATCGCGGTTCCCCTTGTCGTT
>JBPCWJ010000087.1:0-3090 GCA_051009635.1 Rhizobiaceae bacterium | reverse complement strand
GTGCCGTAGTCTGGTATCATGAAACCGGTTCGCTTGCCTTTGATCGCATGACGCTAGGATCGCTCGCAACCTGGCTGATCTTCTTGTCATTCGGGATCAAATGCGCATTCCCGCTGCTGCATAACTGGCTGCAGGACAGCTATCCGGCGGCGACCGTCACCGGCACGGTGATCCTGTCGGCCTTTACAACGAAGTTGGCGGTATACGCACTGGCGCGCGGCTTCGCCGGAACCGAAATTCTGGTCTATATCGGGGCAGTGATGACACTGTTCCCGATCTTTTATGCGGTAATCGAGAATGATCTGCGCCGGGTTCTGGCATACAGCCTCAACAACCAGCTTGGTTTCATGGTGGTCGGCATCGGCATCGGAACCGAACTGGCATTGAATGGCACGGCGGCGCACGCCTTTGCGCATATCTTATACAAGGCACTGCTGTTCATGAGTGTGGGCGCGGTTTTGTTCCGCACAGGCACTGCCAAGGGTTCGGAGCTTGGCGGGCTATACAAGACCATGCCGCTCACCATGATCTTTTGCGTTATAGGTGCCGCGTCGATTTCGGCCTTCCCGCTCTTCTCCGGTTTCGTCACCAAGTCGATGATCCTGTCGGCCGCAGTCAAGGAACACTACAATATCGTTTGGGCGATTCTGCTATTCGCGTCGGCTGGTGTGTTTCACCATTCAGGCATCAAGATACCCTATTTCACCTTCTTCGCTCACGACAGTGGCATGCGCCCCAAGGAGGCACCGACGCATATGCTTCTGGCCATGGGAATTGCTGCGTTTCTATGTATCGCGATCGGGGTCTACCCGGCGCCGCTCTATGCGCTCTTACCCTACGAGGTGACATATGACAGCTACACCACAACGCACGTGATCACCCAGTTGCAGCTTCTGTTCTTTTCAGCGCTGTGCTTTACCGTACTTATGCGGACCGGGATTTACCCACCCGAGCTGAAATCGGTAAATCTCGATAGCGACTGGATTTACCGTAAGGCCGCGCCCAGAATAATCCGGGTCCTGGCTTCGTATGTGTCGCAATTCAACAGCAGCGTATTGACCTTCATGAGCAACAGGGTGAACAACACAATCAACCGGTTGCATCGATCCTATGGACCGGAGGGCCGCATGGCCGCAAGCTGGCCCACCGGCGCAATGGTGCTTTCGATTGCCTTGTTACTTGGTGCCACCTTGCTGGTGAACTTTGCAGGCTAGAACACGATCTGTTTGTAATAGTTGAACGCCAACTGACCGTGACCTATTTCAGAGGGGAGAGATCGAGTAACCTCTTCTGACAAGTTCCAGCCAAATAATGAGAACAAGATGGTGAAGATTAAAAAAAGCGATGCCGAATGGCGAGAACAACTTACCCCGGAACAATACAAAATCACACGCAAACACGGGACTGAACGCGCTGGTACAGGTCCACACCTTGACGAAAAAAGGGAGGGTGATTTTGCCTGCGTTTGTTGCGGAAACTCGCTTTTTGAAACCTCTGCGAAGTATGAGTCCGGTACAGGCTGGCCAAGTTTCATTCAACCCAAACACGGTGAGGCTGTTTCAGAACACAAGGACCGTTCGTTCTTCATGGTTCGCACGGAGATAAGATGCGCAGATTGTGATGCCCATCTGGGCCATGTCTTCCCTGACGGTCCTCAACCGACAGGACTTCGCTATTGCATGAATGGTCACGCATTGACATTCAAACCAATGGATGATGCAGAGTCTGAATAGCTGCAAATCTAAATCTGCCTCTGTAGATACATTTAACCGGATAACTAAAATGAGTTTTGATCTGACCGCAGGTTCGCCGCCATTTGCGAAAAAGAATACTATTCGCTCCATTCATCACGGGATTGAAAAATTTGACGACTATGCCTGGCTGAGAGCTGACAATTGGCAGGCGGTTATGCGTGATCCCCAGTTGATTGACGAAGAAATCCGTCAGCACCTGGAAGCGGAGAACGAATACCAAAAGCTGCTGATGAAGGATACCGAGAAACTGCAGGCCAGGCTTGTGGCCGAGATGCGCGGACGGATCAAGGAGGATGACAGCACTGTTCCGATGAAAGACGGGCCATGGGAATATGGCTCAAAGTATGAGGAAGGCGGGGAGCACCCAAAATTTACTCGCTTACCCCATGGCGGCGGCAAAACCGAGATTCTGCTGGATGGTGACGAGGAAGCCGAAGGCAAGGAATATTTCCGGATAGGAGGCGCAGGTCATTCGCCAGATCATAATATGTTGTCGTGGTCTTTCGACGACAAGGGATCGGAAATGTTCACCATTTTCTTTCGTGACCTGAAAACGGGAAAGGATCTGAAAGACAGTTTGCCGGAGACGGTAGGCGGCGGCGTTTTTTCAAGCGATTCCAGCACTTTCATCTACACAAGGGTTGACGAAAACCACCGTCCTTCAAAGCTCTTTGCTCACAATATTGGCGGTAATTCAGATGATGACCGTCTGATCTTTGAAGAAGATAATCCCGGTTTCTTTCTGTCTGCGGGAAAGACCCAGTCAGATGCGTATATCGTAATCAGTACGCATGATCATGAAAGCTCACAGGTTTACTTGCTGCCAGCCGACGCCGTCGACCAGGCACCGTTACTGATCGCAGAGCGTGAAGATCAGATGCAATATTCTGTCGATGAGGCTCACGGAATTCTCTACATCCTGACCAATCGTGACGGGGCAAAGGACTTCAAGATCGTTACCACTCCTGCTGATGCCCCTTCCCCGGACAATTGGACCGATCTGGTGCCTCACAAAAGCGGCCGCTTGATATTGGCGCACTCTGTCTATCATCGTCATCTTGTATGGCTGGAACGGTCTAACGGTCTACCCAGAATTGTTATACGCAGAAATTCAGACGGTGAAGAACATGCAATCTCGTTTGACGAAGAGGCTTATTCGCTTGGCCTTGCAGGCGCGATGGAATTCGACACCGATGTGATCCGTTTCACCTATTCCTCCATGACCACGCCGCAAATGACCTTCGACTACAATATGGAGACCAGGGAGCGGACGCTCCTAAAAACGCAGGAAGTTCCCAGCGGGCATGATCCTGACAACTACATCACCCGGCGGGTG
>JBPCWJ010000086.1:0-4067 GCA_051009635.1 Rhizobiaceae bacterium | reverse complement strand
CGTCAGATCAATCGCTGACGAGGTGGTTGTCATGCAGGCGGGCAAGGTGGTTGAGCAAGGGCCAAAGGACAAGATGTTTACGCCACCTCACCATCCTTATACCGATCTTTTGCTGTCCTCTGTGCCTGAGATGGATCCGGACTGGCTTACCAATCTGCTTGAGGAGCGCGGTACAGATAATATTGGAGAAGCAGCCGACGTTTAGTGGTATCGGCTGCTCCGGCACAAGCTGTAGGGCTTTGGTTTCCTGCCATAGGCTATCAACAGGTCTATGTTTCTGGCTGTTACATGGACAGATTGCGGTGGTCTGACCTGGGTAATCCATTTTTTTTGTCTGCTGTACTAAAGAACACTGGAATATTCGCCGATATTGTGAGAAATCAGCGTTAATTGCTGAAGTTCCTGGCTTTCGCCAACCCACCTCGAGGGTTCCAATTCGGTGATGCCCCAAGGCACTTAATTGCATTTTTTTGTTCAGAGCACTTTGATCAGGAGAGATTATGAAGAAAGTCTACGATAGCGCGGAAGCGGCGCTCGATGGATTGCTGCATGACGGTATGTTTATCGCTGCTGGTGGATTTGGTTTGTGTGGAATCCCCGAACTCCTGCTCAATGCAATCAGGGATAAGGGGATCAAGGACCTGACATTCGCCAGCAATAATGCCGGTGTTGATGATTTCGGCATCGGTATTCTGCTGCAAACCCGCCAGGTCAAAAAAATGATCAGCTCCTATGTTGGCGAGAATGCCGAATTCATGCGGCAATATCTGAGCGGAGAATTGGAACTGGAGTTTAATCCTCAGGGTACACTTGCAGAGAGAATGCGTGCGGGCGGCTGTGGTATTCCCGGCTTCTATACAAAGACAGGTGTTGGAACACTCATTGCAGAGGGCAAGGAACACAAGGATTTTGACGGCGAAACCTATATTCTGGAAAAGGGAATGTTTGCCGATCTGAGCATTGTCAAAGCCTGGAAAGCGGATGAAACCGGCAATATGATTTTCCGGAAGACGGCGCGAAATTTCAATCCGCCAGCCGCGATGTGCGGTAAGGTCTGTGTTGCCGAAGTAGAGGAAATTGTGCCGGTTGGCAGTCTCGATCCTGATTCCATCCATCTCCCTGGAATCTATGTGCACCGGCTTATACAGGGCGAACACGAAAAACGGATTGAACAGCGCACAACGCGCGCGGCTTGAGGAAATTATATCATGTCATGGAATCGCGATCAGATGGCCGAACGGGCCGCAGCGGAACTTGAAGACGGCATGTATGTCAATCTTGGAATTGGCATACCGACATTGGTGTCAAACTTTATTCCAGAAGGCGTGGACGTAACACTTCAGTCAGAAAACGGCATGCTTGGAATGGGTCCATTTCCGACGGATGACGACGTAGATGCCGATCTTATCAATGCCGGCAAGCAGACGATTACCGAATTGCCGCGAACCGCCTATTTCGACAGTTCCCAGTCATTCGGAATGATCCGTGGCGGCAAGATTGCGATGGCAATCCTTGGTGCGATGGAAGTCAGCGAGAAGGGTGACCTTGCAAACTGGATGATACCTGGAAAACTGGTAAAGGGGATGGGCGGTGCAATGGATCTGGTGGCCGGTGTCGGCAGGGTCGTTGTCGTTATGGATCACACCAACAAGCATGGCGAAAGCAAGCTGCTTAAGGAATGTACATTGCCGCTTACTGGCAAGGGTGTGGTCGACCGGATCATCACCAATTTGGGTGTGCTGGACGTAACACACAAGGGATTGCATATCGTCGAAACGGCGGATGGCGTAAGCCGGGAAGAAATTATCGCGGCAACTGAAGGAACGATCGTCTAGGAAGTTCTCATCTCCACATTGGTTGAAATCAGCGGATGTTTCCCGGGATTGCCGTTCGAGGACAGTAATTTGAAAACACTGATTTGCTTTGGGGATTCCAATACACACGGCACTTTGCCGATGCGTTCCATCGACGACAAGCGCCGGTTTGCCTTTTATGAACGATGGCCGGGTGTAGTGGCAGAATTTCTCGGTGATGGATGGAGCATCATTGAAGAGGGGTTGCCGGGGCGGACAACAGTTCATGATGATCCGATAGAAGGGCGTCACAAGAATGGCATGTCTGCGCTGCCGATGGTTCTGGAGACCCACCGCCCGATTGATGCGCTTGTCATCATGCTTGGAACCAATGATCTGAAGGCGAGATTTTCAGTCGGCCCCTGGGATATTGCAGACGCAGCGGGCAGGCTGGTTGAGGCTGCCATATCAATCCCGTGCTGGGCTGATGAAAATAATCCCTCTATCCTTCTTGTCTGCCCGGCACCAATTATTGAAACAGGTTCACTGACACAAATGTTTGCCGGTGGGGAAGCAAAGTCGAAATTGTTTGGTGAGTTTTTTGCCAGCGCTGTTGATCGATTTCCTTGCGAATACCTGGATGCTGGAACAGTCTTCAAGTCCAGCCCGGTTGACGGAATTCATCTTGATGAATCGGCTCATAAATCACTGGGCCTGGCGATTGGTCAGAAGATAAAATCCATGCATGATGAGTAGGCGACTTACTTCGAAGAAAGTATCGGCAGGAGATTGGAATGCTGAAGAATATAAACCCGTTATTGAATGCCGACGTGCTTCATGCGTTGCGTGCAATGGGTCATGGGGATGATCTGATAATTGCCGACAGCAATTTCCCGGGGGTTTCCATCGCCAGCCAGACTTCGATCGGCAAGCTTCTTCACATTGACCGTTCATGTGCGGAAGTGGCTGAAGCGGTATTGTCTGTAATGCCGCTGGACAGTTTTGTGGATGATTCTGCTGCACGAATGGAAGTCGTCGGGGCTCCTGACGAAATACCTCCAATTCAAAAGGAAGTACAGTCAGTCATCGATGCTGCTGAAGGTAAATCCTGGTCAATGATTGGCATCGAACGTTTCGCGTTTTATGAACGCGCAAAGAACGCATTTTGCATCATCCAGTCCAGCGACAGGCGATTTTACGGATGTTTTGCATTCCGTATGGGAGTAATTCCTCCAGATGCGTGAGCCGATGTAAAGGGATAATTCAAGGATAAGGTTGTGAGCAAAACCAAGCCGATAACGATTTTGGGTATATTCGTTGCCGACACTTCCTACAGGGCGGACCGTCCACCGCGTATGGGCGAGACAATTCTTGGAAATTCGTTTGCGCTCGGACCCGGTGGTAAAGGTTCCAATCAGGCAGTCGCTGTGGCCCGATTGGAGGCTCCGGTACATTTAATCACCAGACTTGGCGATGATGCATTTGCTGAACTTGCCATTGAAACCTGGCAAAAAGCGGGGGTAACTCCGGAGGTTATCCGTGATCCGGAGAGCTATACGGGTGCAGCCTATATCTTCATTGAGGAAGCCTCCGGGGATAACGCCATAATTGTTTGTCCGGGTGCAGCGTCCGTTATCTCGCATGAGGATGTGGAAGCGAATGCCGATCTGATCGCGTCCTCCTCAATTTTCATGACACAGTTGGAGCAACCAATTGTAGCGGCGCGTAAGGCGCTGGAGATCGCACATGGCAGCAGAGTAAAAACAATATTGAACCCCGCGCCAGCAGCGCCGCTGGATGATGAGATCCTTTCACTTTGTGACTATGTTACGCCCAATGAAACAGAAGCTGCCGAGTTAACCGGATTGCCGGTTGGTAATCTGGAAGAGGCAAAACTTGCTGCTGCAGCCCTTGTCGAAAGGGGAGCGGGAGCGGCAGTTATAACCTTGGGCGAGAACGGCGCATTATTTCATGATGGCAAAGTCTTTGAAACTGTTCCCGTGGTTAGCGCAGGTCCGGTTGTCGAGACAACTGGTGCCGGTGATGCATTCAATGCCGGATTTGCTACTGCCCTATCAAGAGGTGCAAAGCCCGTTGAGGCTTTACGGTTCGGCTGCGCTGTTGCCGGAATTTCCGTTACACGAGCCGGAACCGCATCCTCCATGCCATCGCTTTCAGAAGTAGAGGCGCTTCTGGATTCCTAGAAACTCGCCTGTTCATGGGGTCTACCTACTGACACTCCGTTGTCAGTAGATTGGCAAGAAGTGCCTTTTC
>JBPCWJ010000085.1:0-11790 GCA_051009635.1 Rhizobiaceae bacterium | reverse complement strand
AGTTCAGCTGCGCTTAGCGGTGTCAACTCACCCTGAAATCCACCCATCGGGGTTCTTGCTGCGCCTGCGATGACGATTTCGTCTGGCATTTGTTGTTCCTCCTGGATGCTGAATTCACCAAATTATTTGTGCTTGAAATCAGCCTTCCTCTTTTCGGCGAAGGCTGCCATGCCTTCCTTCTGGTCTTCGGTTGCAAATAGCGAATAGAAAAGGCTGCGTTCGAAATTTACACCCTCAGTCAGTGATGTTTCGAAGGCCCTGTTCACCGCCTGCTTGGCAATGATGGTCGAGGGGCGGGAATATCCTGCAATTGCGTTTGCGGCCTCAAGTGTCTCATCCATCAATTTATCTGCGGGTACAACACGCGCGACAAGACCTGCAGATTCAGCTTCACGGGCATCCATCATCCTGCCGGTCAAAATCAGGTCCATCGCCTTGGCTTTGCCGACCGCTTTCGTAAGGCGCTGACTGCCGCCCCAACCCGGCATGACACCGAGCTTAATCTCCGGCTGGCCGAATTTTGCGGTTTCCGAGGCGATTATGATATCGCACATCATGGCGACTTCGCATCCGCCACCCAAGGCAAAACCGTTAACGGCGGCGATCATCGGGATACGGGTATTGGCAAAGCGGTCCCAGTCGGCCTGCACATTGGCGTTGAACATGTCCATGTAGGATTGTGCGGCCATTTCCTTGATGTCGGCACCGGCGATAAAGGATTTGTCGCCTGCTCCGGTCAGCACGATACAGCCAATGTCTGGATTGTTGTCAAAACCCGAAGTTGCCTCGATCAGGCCCGCCATTACTTCAGGATCGACTGCATTCAGTGCCTTGGGCCGGTTGATCGTGATGATCCCGACCCTGCCCTTGATTTCAGTTTCGACTGTACCGCCCATTCTAGTCTCTCTTCATGTTTGCAAGGTGTTTGATAATACCGGAAAAATCCGCAGTGCCGCCGCCAGCTTCAACGAATTTCTCGTAAAGGTTTGCAGCATGTTTTCCCATTGGCGTTGCCATGCCGGTTTCCTCAGCAGCCTGCTGTGACAGATCGAGGTCCTTGAGCATCAATGCTGCGGCAAATCCGGGTTTGTAGTCGTTGTCAGCAGGGGAAGTGGGGCCAACATCCGGTACGGGGCAATAGGTGTTTACCGACCAGCACGAACCGGAAGAAGTGGAAACGACATCAAACAAAGCTTCTTGTGAAAGGCCCAGTTTTTCAGCCAGTGAGAAGGCCTCGCAGGCGCCGATCATGGAAATCCCGAGCAGCATGTTGTTGCAGATTTTGGCCGATTGTCCCGCACCGCCATCTCCGCAATGGACAATGCGTCCGCCCATGATCTCCAATACCGGTTTGGCGTGGTCAAATGCTTCTGCGCTGCCGCCTGCCATGAAAGTCAGCGTGCCCGCTTCAGCGCCACCTACACCGCCCGAGACCGGTGCATCGAGGCTGCGAAGCCCGGCTGCAGTAGCCATTTCATGGGCTTTTTTTGCCGATGCGACATCGATTGTAGATGAATCTATGATCAAGGTGCCAGGATCGGCAGATTTGGCGATTTCTTCAAAGACGGACAGGACGATCTTCCCGTTGGGCAGCATGGTAACTACCGTGTCCTGACCTTCGGCCGCACTGGCCGCGCTGCCTGCTATGGCAATTCCATTTTCACTGGCTAAATCGAGCGCCTCCGAAATCGTGTCAAAACCGGTTACATTATGCCCGGCATTGACCAGATTGGCGGCCATTGGCAGCCCCATATTTCCCAGTCCGATAAAGCCGATCTCGGCCATTTTTCCTCTCCCAAAATTGGTTTGGTTTGTTTAGCCCAAAGGTGCGAGCATATCCTCAACTTGCTTTTTTGTTACTTCTTCAAGGGTCGCAGTTTTCCAGTTGGGCGAGCGGTCCTTGTCGATGATCTGTGCCCTGACGCCTTCCAGGAACTCACCTTGTGACATTGAGCGCCAGGTAAATCGCAATTCCAGTTTAACCACCTCCCGAACAGAAGATACTTTCCCTGCCATGCGTACCAGTTCAAAAGCGCAGGCTACTGACAGAGGGCAACCGCGGCGAATAATTTTAAGGGCTTTTTCTGCCCAGGGCGCATGCATGGATTCCAGCGACCGGACGCAATCGATTACAGATTCAACATTGAACACGTTGTTGATTTCGTCATTGATTGCTGCCAATTCCGATGCCTCGGGCTGCTGTGCAGAATTTAAAATCACCGATGGATTGCCACTATCACATAGTGATTTCTTCAGGTCATCCCACTTGTCCAACGTAACAATGTGGTCTGCAAAACCGGCATGGATGGCGTCATCCGGTCCCATTCTTTCGCCAGTTATTGAAAGAAATTCTCCCAACTGACCTGGAGCATTGGCCAGGAGATAGTTTCCGCCAACATCAGGGACCAGACCAATAATGCATTCCGGCATGGCAATGCGGGTAGATTCGCAAACAATGCGATGACTGCCATGGCATGCAATTCCGACACCTCCGCCCATCACAAAGCCCTGCATGAAGGCAATGTATGGTTTTGGATACTCAGCTATCAGCGCGTTGAGCCGGTATTCGTCAGTCCAGAACCTGCGGCCATAATCAAAATTCCCTTCCTTGCCCGTCTGATAGAGTTTCTCGACGTCGCCACCTGCGCAAAATGCCTTGTCCCCCTCAGCGTCAACAAGGACAAGCTTGATGGAGTCGTCATCTTTCCATTCGAGCAATGCTGCTTCCATTTGCAAGGCCATGTCATGTGTCAACGCATTAAGTGCATCCGGACGTGTAAGCGTAATGCGTCCAGCATGTCCTTGCTGACGGATGTTCAGATCCCGGTTTTGCGCCGGTGACATTTCCTTGCACCTCCTGACCGTGCCAGAGATAAAAATTGCCGGGAGACATGGCTCCCGGCAATTTGGAATTAATTCATGGTCGGGATTGAGAACTCCGCACCTTCCTTGATTCCGGAAGGCCAACGCGAAGTGATCGTCTTGGTTCGGGTGTAGAAGCGGAAAGCGTCCGGTCCGTGCTGGTTGAGGTCACCAAAACCTGAGCGCTTCCAGCCGCCAAAAGTGTAATAGGCGAGAGGGACAGGGATCGGCACATTGACGCCAACCATCCCGATATTGATCCGGTTGGTAAAGTCTCGGGCCGTATCACCGTCCCGGGTAAAGATCGCAACGCCATTGCCATATTCATGGCTCATTGCCAGATCGATGCCTTCCTCGTAACTGGCCGCGCGTGCGACCGAGAGGACCGGACCAAATATTTCTTCCTTGTATATGGTCATGTCCTTGGTGACATTGTCAAACAGGCTGGCTCCGATGAAGAAGCCGTCTTCATAGCCCTGCATGGAAAAATCTCGACCATCGACAACCAGGCTTGCGCCTTCTTCAATACCCTGGTCGATATAGCCCTTTACGCGGTTATAAGCGTCTTGTGTCACGAGTGGTCCGAAATCGACATCATCGCCCGCAGTATAGGGTGCGATCTTTAGGCTCTCGACACGTGGAACAAGTTTCTCCACCAGCCGGTTTGCCGTCTCTTCGCCAACTGGTACTGCGACCGACACGGCCATGCATCGCTCGCCGGCAGCACCATAACCTGCGCCAATCAGCGCATCGGCAGCCTGATCCATGTCTGCGTCCGGCATGATGATCATGTGGTTCTTTGCGCCACCGAAGCACTGAACCCGTTTGCCGTTTGCACAGCCACGTGTGTAGACATATTCAGCAATTGGTGTAGAGCCGACAAAGCCGACCGCCATGATTTCGGGGTGATCGAGCAATCCATCCACAGCCTGCTTGTCTCCGTTGACGACATTGAGGATTCCGGCAGGAAGCCCTGCTTCAATCATCAATTCAGCCAGCATGACAGGTACAGAAGGGTCACGTTCGGAGGGCTTTAGGATGAAGGCATTTCCGCAGGCGATGGCCGGGCAAAACTTCCACATAGGGATCATTGCCGGGAAGTTGAAAGGGGTAATTCCGGCAACCACACCAAGAGGCTGACGAACCGAATGAATATCGATGCCTGGGCCTGCGCCTTCAGTAAATTCGCCCTTCAACAGATGCGGCGCACCAATGCAGAATTCGGCTACTTCCAGTCCGCGAATGACATCCCCTTTTGCGTCAGGGATGGTTTTGCCATGTTCGCGCGAAAGGGCTTCAGCCAATTTATCCATGTCACGGTTCAGGAGGTCCACGAATTTCATAATTACGCGGGCGCGTTTCTGTGGATTGGTCGCCGCCCAGGCCGGTTGGGCTTCTGCTGCATTGCGCACGGCAGCTTCGAGTTCATCATTATCCGCCAGTGCCACCTGCGCCTCGACCTCTCCGGTCGCAGGGTTGAAAACATCAGCGGTTGTGCCGCTTTTCCCGTCGACTTTCTCGCCGCCGATGAAATGACCGATCTGTTTCATGGTATAAATCCTCCAAATGTCCCGACTGTTGTATTAGTCTATTTTTCGAGTATCAATAGCGGAAAATCCATGTTGAATGTGCAAATTTGCACAGCTTATGAAATTCCGAATGGGTGTTGGCCCGTCAGCTGCAAGGAGTTTACATGAACTGGGATGATTTCCGATTCTTTCTTGCGGTTGCAAGAAATGGGCAATTGACCGAGGCGGGGCGGCAATTGGGAGTTGACCATGCTACTGCCGGCAGAAGGGTGAAGGCGCTTGAAGCATCACTGGGTACAAACCTGTTTGACCGGTCGCCCCAAGGTTATCAATTGACCGATGCCGGGCAAAGGTTGCTGGATAATGCCGAAGCCATGGAAACTTCCGTCATTGCTGCCTCGGCTGATATTGGTGGCAAGGGTCAGATGATTTCCGGAACTGTCCGGGTCGGGGCTCCTGAAGGGGCGGCAGCCTACCTGCTGGCCGATGTAGCTGCCGATATCTGCCGTGCAAATCCGCAGCTTGAATTGCAGATCGTGGCCTTGCCCAGAACATTTTCATTGTCGAAGCGTGAGGCTGATATCGCTATTGCCGTTTCAGCCCCCACTTCAGGCAGGTTGAAATACCGGAAAATTTCCGACTACACGCTTCACATGTATGCAACGCGAAACTATCTGGCGCGCCATCCCGATATCAACAACATTGCCGATCTGAAAAAGGTTCGCGGTATCGGATATGTTCCCGAATTCATCTACGACAAGGAGCTCGATTACATCCCCCTAGTTTCGCCGGACATTACTCCGCATCTAACCTCGACCAGTGTTCACGTGCAGCTTGAAGCCACGCTTGCCGATGGAGGCGTCTGCATATTGCATGACTTCATGGCCGCCCAGCATGAGCAGCTCGTAAAAGTACTTCCCGATGATATATCGTTTACGCGGGCATTCTGGTTCATTGTCCACGAAGACTATGCCCGTCTTGAACGCATCCGTATTGTGTCAGATGCGATTATTCAACATATGCGAAGGAAAATTGGCAGCCATGCCGATACGGTTAAAACAAATTAACTTTCCGCCCTCCGGGCCCAGGCCCTTTCACCTGCCCTGACTTCAGGGCCCAATGCGGGCTGCATGTAAAGGGAAATGCCTGATAGATCATTGTTTTCCAGCCGCTCAATGGTCGGCTCATGGGAAATCTCGAAATGATCAAACCCTACGCGCAGCATCAGCGGAATCTGATCCAGAATAAATTTACCGCGCGCCCTGATCTGGCCGGTAAATCCATATTTGTCCCGAAGCACCCTAGCGGTGGAAAATCCGCGCCCATCGCTGAATGCCGGAAATTCGACAAAGACAGCGTCAAATTCGCTGATGCGTCCTGCGACCCCTCCGGCCTCATCTCCTGCGTGAAGGACAAGTACATTTGCCGTGCCGGAACCCAGCTTTCCTGTTGCCTCTTCGGGAGACATCAATGCCGCGCCCTTTTCAGGCGTGAGCGAATCGTCAATAAACCCGTCCTTGGTCCACAATTTAATGTTGCTGGCGTCGCTGCTCACGGAAGCCCTCCGGTATCTTCGGGCACATGGATGCCGCATTCTGTCTTGTCCATTCCGCGCCAACGGCCGGCCCGCTCATCTTCACCTTTCTTTACAGGTGTTGTGCATGGTTCGCAGCCGATGGAGCGGTAACCTTTGGAAACAAGCGGGTGCTGGCGCAGTGAAAATGCATTTCGGTAGATATCAATATCGCCCTGTGTCCAGTTTGCCAGAGGATTGATTTTCAATCTCCTGCCATCATTCTCAAACAAGGGCAGATCAATGCGTTTACCGCTTTGATACCGCTTGCGTCCCGAAATCCAGATATCATAATCCTTCAATGCCTGGGAGAACGGCTGCACCTTCCGGATCGAGCAGCATGTATCGCGGTCAGACATCCAAAGTGCACCATGCGGATCAACTGCCTTAAGAACATTTTTCTGCGGCTCGATCACGCGGATATTGTTCAGGCCCAAATCCTTCGAGATTTTGTCGCGATAGGCAATTGTGTCGCCAAACAATTTTCCAGTGTCGATAAACAAAACCGGAATGGCTGGATCAATGCTTGCGATGATATGCAACAAGACCACGGAATTGGCACCGAAAGAAGATACAAGAGCAAATTTCTTGTCCGGGTTTTCGGATATAACGGTTTCCAGAAGATGACGGGAGCCGGAAGAAGCAAATCTGTAGTTTAATTCGTCAATGTCGAGACGATCAGCGCTCTTTTCCAGTTCAATATTATCAACCATAAAGCGCGTCCTTGAATGGCTGCTGGCCGATGCGTTGATAGGTCGCCAAAAAACTCTCACTCTTTGTCTCGCGGTGATCAAGATAGGTGCCGACAATCTTGTCAACGGCACCAACAACACCCTCGCTGGGGAAGCCGGGCCCGATAATCTGGCCGATGGCGGTATTTTCGTCAGCCGAGCCGCCAAGCGTTATCTGGTAAAACTCCTCACCTTTGCGATCGACACCGAGAATGCCGATATGGCCTACGTGATGATGACCGCAGGCATTGATGCAACCTGAAATTTTGATCTTGAGTTCGCCAATGTCCTGCTCGCGCTCAGCTTCGGCAAAATGTTCCGACAATTCCTGTGCAACGGGTATTGAGCGTGCATTGGCAAGCGCACAATAATCAAGGCCGGGGCAGGCGATAATGTCAGTAATCAATCCGGCATTGGCCGGCGCGAGGCTTTCTGCCGCCAGAATGTCGTAGATTTCCTTCAGATGGCGGGTTTCGACATGTGGAAGGATTACGTTTTGCTCATGGCTTATGCGTAATTCGTCATGGCTGAATTTCTCGCCGAGATCTGCCATGATATCCAATTGCCGATCGGTAGCATCTCCTGGAGGTCCACCGGCCGGCTTCAATGAAATTGTAACGATGGAATGGCCCGGAACCTTGTGGGCATCAACATTGTTTGTAACCCAGCGATCAAATCCGGGATCGGCCTGCCTCGCCTTGTCGAGTTCCGCAGTAAAGTCCGGCAAATCGATATATTGCGGTGGAGCAAAATAGGAATCAATTGCTTCAATATCTGCCTTGGGAAGATGAAGGACACCATCGCGGATACGCTCGAATTCCGCTTCAATGTCCTTTCGCAGGACATCAATTCCGGTTTCGTGAACCAATATCTTGATGCGCGCCTTGTACTTGTTATCGCGCCTTCCATACAGGTTGTAGACCCGCAGAATTGCCTCGGTATAGGCAATCAGATCCTGCTCGGGGAGAAATTCCCGGACATTCTTGGCGATCATGGGTGTACGCCCCTGTCCGCCGCCAACAAAGACGCTGAATCCAACTTCCCCTGCATCGTTTTGTACGACCTGCAGTCCAATATCGTGCACCTGAATCGCTGCGCGATCCTGATCTGCACCGGTAATAGCGATCTTGAATTTCCTCGGCAGGAATATGAATTCGGGATGAAGCGTTGACCATTGGCGGAGAATTTCCGCATAGACCCTGGGGTCGGCGATTTCATCTTTGGCGACGCCTGCAAAATGGTCAGTGGTCACATTGCGGATGCAGTTTCCCGAGGTCTGGATTGCGTGCATTTCAACCGTAGCCAGATCATCCAGAATCTCCGGAATATCGAGCAATTTTGGCCAGTTGAACTGGATGTTTTGCCGTGTGGTGAAGTGACCGTAGCCGCGATCATATTTGCGGGCAATATGGCCCAGCATGCGCATCTGCCGCGAATTCAGTGTACCATAGGGAATCGCGACGCGTAGCATATAGGCGTGGAGCTGCAGATAGACGCCATTCATCAAGCGTAGTGGTTTGAATTCGTCCTCGCTCAGGTCACCGGCCATGCGGCGTTCGACCTGATCGCGAAACTGACCAACGCGGGCGGAAACGAATTCCTTGTCAAATTCGTCATAGCGATACATGCGGATTCTTCCCTGCGAAACTCTTTATTCAACCAATGGTGTGAAACCTGAATCAGGCTGCCAATGATTGACGTGCTGCTTCGCCATATTGGACCGTGGGACCAAATGCCCTGATGCGCTCACGCAGCTTGACGGGGACTGGCGAATTGTTTTCGTCGATCGAAACATCAATTGCATTAACGTCAATGATCTCACTGTTCCTGATGGCGTCGGCTGCGGTTGCAAGACCTGCATCCACGGCGTCAGGTGCATTGAGGATCGCCGATTGGTTGATATCTGTTTCCCAGCCATTGGCCGAAAGAAACACTACAATTCCATCATGCAGGCGATTGGCGGTGATAATTTTCATGACGATATTTCCATTTCCTCGTTAGCAGGCCTATGCGGCGATAGAGTTTTCAGTTTTGGTGTCCAGAATTGGCGCAGCGTTTTCGAGAGCGCCGTGACGAATTGCTTCGCCGATGAGAATAAGTGCCGGTGCATTGGAAGTCCGGCCTGGCTTAAGCTTGGCCAGATCGGAAAGTTCACCAGAATATGTTTTCTGATCCCGGGTGCTCGCAGATTCGATGATTGCAACCGGTGTTTCGGGTGACAGGCCAGCTTTTCCAAGCTGCGCGGCGATCTTTGCAGCGACTGTTCTACCCATAAAGACAGCAATGGTTGTTCCATTGAGCGCCAGTCTTGCCCAATCCGGCAGCGTTTCGCTGTTACGATCATGGCCGGTCGCAAACACGATTGATGATGCCACCCCGCGAAGTGTAAGGGGGATTTCAGCCTCGGCAGCTGCCGCCAGTGCGGATGTCACGCCGGGAACAACTTCAAAATCAATCTCATTTTCGCGCAAGGTTGCCATTTCCTCGCCTGCACGGCCAAATATCAGCGGGTCTCCGGACTTCAATCGCACGATGCGATTTCCTGCGCGGGCCTGCTCGACCAAAAGATTATTGATCTCGTCCTGCGTTACGGAATGGCATCCTTTGGCTTTTCCGACCGGGATACGTCGCGCATCACGCCTGCCCATGGTAACCAGGGTTTCAGGTACAAGGCGGTCATAAATTATTACGTCAGCTTCCTGGAGCAAGCGTTGTGCGCGCAGTGTCAACAGATCACTTGCGCCTGGTCCGGCACCAACAAGAGACACGTAACCTGTTTCCGTTTCGCGGGACTTGAGCATACCCGTTGCAAGACGTCTGGCGCCTGAAACATCTCCTGCATTGACTGCACTTGCGACACCACCCTGGAAAAACGCTCTCCAGAAACGCCGCCGCGGCGCACCGCGCGGTATCAGACGATCAACGGCATCACGGTAGAGTGCTGCAAGACGCGCCAGGCTTCCGGTTGAGCCGGGAAGCATGGTCTCGATTTTCGACCGGATAATCTGGGTCAGAACCGGACCTGTACCTTCTGATCCGATCGCGACCGCTACCGGAGCGCGGTTGACCAGCGCCGGGGTGTAAAAATCACAAAGTTCAGGACGATCAACTGCATTGGCAGGAATTTTCTGTTGGCGTGCCGCTTCCACAATCCGCTCGTCCAAATCGGCGTTGCCCGTCGCTGCAAATACCAGGCATGCATCCGACAGCATGTCTGCGGCGAATGGAGCAACCAGGTGCTCGATATCTTCCTGAATGATAAATGCGCCAAGTTCGCGGGATGGTGAGGATGAAACGAGACGAATGGAAATCCGGCTTTCCGACAGGAGGCGCGCCTTGGCCAATGCCTCCTCGCCGTCGCCGACGACAACAGCAACCCGCCCGTCTACCTTGAAGAAGACCGGAAAGAAGGAAAGCTGTTCTTCCAATGGGCGCATGTCCACCACCTTTTTCTCACTGGAACAAAGATAATGGTGCAGCGGCAATTCTTGCTGGAACCTGTTGGTGTTTTTGATGTCACCGGGAGAAAAATATTCTTCAAAAAGGGGCTGATCAGCGGTAATCTTGCCCGCAAACGCAAAATGCGGTTCTGAGAAGGAAAAACGTACCCTAGTATTTGCGGTCTACCACAAATCGCGCAACGGCGTTCAAGTGGTCTGCCTTTTTGCCATAAGGCGCCAATGCATCCAGTGCATCATTCAGCAAATTACGGGCCCGTTTCCGGCATTCTTCCAGACCAATCTGCGCTACCAAAGTCGGTTTTCCGCGAGCGCAATCCTTGGCGCTTTTCTTCCCGAGACTTTCGGTCGTGGCTGTTACATCCAGAATGTCATCGGCCAACTGGAATGCCTCACCAATCGATTTACCAAATTCAATTGCGGCCTGGCGATCCTGTGCGTCTGCTTTTGCGATCACTGCGCCGGCTTCACAGGCATACCGGATCAGCGCACCGGTTTTCATCGACTGCATCAGTGAGATTTCGGCGGCTGTAACCGATTGCCCTTCTCCGTCAAGATCGAGGATTTGCCCGCCTGCCATACCGCCAATGCCTGCGGCACGTGCCAGCATTACGACGAGTTCGGCAGTAATCGTAGTATCACAGTGCTTGTTATCGGCGAGAATATCGAAGGCAATTGTCAGCAGGCTGTCTCCAGCAAGTATTGCTGTTGCCTCGTCAAATGCCTTGTGTAGTGTCGGCTTGCCCCGGCGCAGATCGTCATCATCCATTGCCGGCAAGTCATCATGTACAAGGGAATAGCAATGGACACATTCAAGGGCAGATGCCGCGCGAAGCGGAGCTTCACCGTTTGCGCCGAATAAATCCGCCATTTCCATCAACAGGAAAGGGCGCAGCCGTTTGCCGCCATTAAGAACTGCGTAGCGCATTGCTTCAAGGAGGCGGGGAGGGCGGGTCAATTCCCCTTTTTGCGCCTCCGCACCCAACACACTATCCAAAAAATCGATTGTCTGCCGGGCGCGCAGACTCATCTGGTGTTCAAATTCGGGATTGTTGGACATGACGTTTGCGAGCCCTGATTTCACTGTCGCGATTGTTGGTAAGCGCACTATTGATGACTGGTCAAGGTCCTTTCCCCGTTCAGTGCGGATTGCGCCGTATTTTTGCTGTGCTATTGCTGCACGGGTTCGCAAATTCTTCTGACAGGATCGATTGACGCAGAATATGGCACCACGCACTGGCAAAAGAGCTGGCAGGCAGACGGCAGGGCGCGACGGCGTCCTTTCACGTGTTGGAGGTGGTATTTCAAGCTTCTTCTCCGGTTTGCGGCGTATCTTTTCCCTGAAGCGAATTGCGATTGTAATTCTTGCGATCGGGTTTTTGATTGCCGGCCTGGGTGTGCTGTATCGGTTTGATTCCGTTCATCCGGTGTCCACCCTGATGATTGGCAGAATGATCACCGGCAAGCCGGTCGACCGGCGCTGGGTTTCGTTGGATGATGTCTCCAACATCATGAAGTATTCGGTGATCATGTCCGAAGATGGCCAGTTTTGTGCTCATCGTGGCGTGGATTGGGCCGAAATGGAACTGGTTTTGGATGGAGCTCTGGCAGGTAAAAAATTACGGGGTGCCAGTACC
>JBPCWJ010000084.1:0-13670 GCA_051009635.1 Rhizobiaceae bacterium | reverse complement strand
GAGTATTGCCGTTCCAAATTTCGTAGCTTTGATGAACGGTCGGGAACCTATCTTGGATATGATGGCCGCCGCCGCCTTTGTGTAGTCCGTTAAACCAGAAAATCGGAAATTCAGTCACATTCACAATTTCGCCTTGATTGTTGAAATCAAACGGTAAATCCAATGTGATTGGAAGGTGATCGTGGCCTGCCCCATCTTCCTTGTATCGGTCCAGACGGGCCGGTTCTTGGCTGGTGAGCTTTTTCTCCAGCAGAGGAGAAACCGCATGATTTACAGTGCCTATAAAGCCCGGCAGGGCATTACATCCTCCAATCGTGCGATCACCAAAGTGGTTATTATATCGACCAGCTTGGCATTTATCTCGCTATTCCTGATAGCCAACACGATATAAGGACCGATTTTGGTTGAACCGGGACCCGCAAACCCCATCTACATGATTGGGGGGATTTGAAAGTAAAGGAAGTAGCATGACCTTCCCAGAAGACCATTTGAGGGAAGTGGAACGCGTTGAAGACCATTCTGCTGCAAGCATCGTTGTCGTTTCGATTGCGATGATCGGTGCAGCACTGGCGGGTCTTTCAGTTGTAGTTTCCTGATTATCAGGAATTCCAACCTCAAAGCAAAAAGGTGGCAGGGTTGCAAGCCCTGCCCCTTTTTGATTCCATATTTGCAAATTGCAGAATATTCGGTGATTCGACCGTCAAAAAGACTGGATTTGGTGGCAAATACAGCTACACCGGTCGCATTTGGCACAATGCGCAGTTAAACTCGATAAATGATTCTTTTTTACAGGATGCTGCACATCCATGGATAATAGTGACGATCTTTTTTCTGCCATGCAGGCAAAGCCAAATTCAGAACCTTCTTCCCCGCCTAAAACCGGCAAGCGATCAACTCCGGTAAATGAAGGCGATTACAGCGCGACCGATATCGAGGTTCTGGAGGGATTGGAACCCGTTCGCAGGCGGCCGGGCATGTATATTGGCGGCACTGACGAAAAGGCCATGCATCACCTTTTCGCAGAGGTGATCGACAATTCCATGGATGAGGCCGTTGCTGGCCATGCGACACGAATAGAAGTTGAGCTGGACGGCCAAGGCTATCTGTCCGTCACGGATAATGGCCGCGGTATCCCGGTGGATGAACATCCCAAGTTCAAGGGGAAATCTTCGCTCGAAGTCGTGATGACCATTCTTCATGCAGGCGGAAAGTTT
Source organism: Rhizobiaceae bacterium (assembly GCA_051009635.1). Taxonomy (GTDB): domain Bacteria; phylum Pseudomonadota; class Alphaproteobacteria; order Rhizobiales; family Rhizobiaceae; genus BOKV01. Next base: position 12,456 of record JBPCWJ010000084.1, on the reverse strand, counting down.
GATTCAAAGGCATATGAAACATCCGGCGGACTACATGGCGTTGGCGTTTCAGTCGTAAATGCGCTTTCCATCCACCTTGAAGTCGAGGTTGCGCGGAACCGGCGGCTTTACCGGCAGGAGTTTCGACAGGGAATTCCGCTTGGTCCGCTCGAAGACGCAGGTGAAGTCCATAACAGGCGAGGAACAAAAGTCCGTTTCAAGCCGGATGAAACCATCTTTGGCAAGGGAGCCAGCTTTACGCCTTCACGGCTGATGAAAATGGCCCGTTCCAAGGCTTACCTATTCGGAGGGGTCGAAATCCGCTGGAAATGCGATCCATCGCTCATCAGCGAAAAAGATGAAACACCAACAGAAGCGGTATTTCATTTCCCCGGTGGATTGCGGGATTATCTTGAAGAAAGCCTGGGAAAATCAGCGAAGGTTACGCTTGAGCCCTTTGCCGGAAAGACCGAAGCCAGTAGCGGGCATGGCGCGGTTGAATGGGCCGTAGCTTGGCATGCTGATGACGGTTTTGTCCGTTCCTATTGTAATACTGTTCCTACCCCGGATGGCGGAACCCATGAAGCGGGATTGCGGATAGCATTGACTCGAAGCCTCAAATCCTATGGCGAAATTGTCGGCAACAAGAAAGTATCCATGATCACCACTGACGATGTCATGACATCGGCAGCGGCAATGTTGTCTGTCTTCATCCGTGAACCTGAATTTGTCGGCCAGACCAAGGACAAGCTGGCAACGGTTGAAGCGCAGCGGATTGTTGAAAATGCCGTGCGGGACCAATTCGATCACTGGCTGGCGGCCTCTCCCCATCAGGCAACCAAATTGCTGGAATGGGTGATGGACAGGGCCGAGGAACGCCTGGCACGCCGCAAGGAGCGGGAGATAAATCGCAAAAGCGCTACCAGAAAACTTCGGCTTCCCGGCAAGCTTGCGGATTGCTCGGCGGGGGCAAAGGGCGGGACCGAGTTGTTTATCGTTGAGGGAGATTCTGCAGGTGGTTCTGCCAAGCAAGCCAGGAACCGGGCCAGTCAGGCCATTCTTCCCTTGCGAGGCAAGATTTTGAATGTCGCTTCGGCGGGCAGGGAAAAACTTGCATCCAACCAGCAGATTTCTGATCTGATACAGGCGCTTGGTTGCGGGACGAGGTCTAAATACAGAGAAGACGATCTGCGCTATGACCGAATAATCATCATGACTGATGCCGATGTTGATGGCGCTCATATCGCATCGCTTTTGATCACATTTTTCTACCGGGAAATGCCAGAACTGATTGCCAATGGTCATCTATATCTTGCTGTACCGCCGCTCTACAAAATAAGCCAGGGAGGCAAAACGCTTTACGCTCGCGATGATGCCCACAAGGACGAGTTGCTCGCAGAAGAGTTTACCGGCAACAAGAAGGTCGAGATCAGCAGGTTCAAGGGTCTGGGCGAGATGATGCCGTCGCAGTTGAAGGAAACCACCATGGATCCTTCCAAGCGTATATTGCTACGTGTGGAAGTTCCGGAATTGAACCAGGAATCCACCAAATCAAGTGTGGATCAATTGATGGGAAACAAGCCGGAAGCCCGGTTCCGGTTTATTCAGGACAATGCCGAGTTTGCGACTGAAGATTTGCTGGATGTCTAACGGAAACAGGCCGCTTGGTAGCGGCCTGTATCACTAATCTGTCTGGCAGATTACGAACCTGGCATGATTACCTTGTCAATTACGTGAATTACGCCGTTGTCTGCCGCGATGTCTGCGCTAACAACCTTTGCGTCGTTGACCATTGGTCCATTGTCCAGATCGATCTTGATTTCGCTACCCTGGGCTGTCTTGGCCATCATGCCATCTTTCAGATCGGTCGACATAACCTTGCCGGGAACAACATGATAGGTGAGGATCTTGACCAGCTGGTCCTTGTTTTCAGGTTTCAGAAGATTCTCGACTGTGCCTGCGGGCAGAGCTGCAAATGCATCATCGGTTGGTGCGAAAACTGTCAGCGGGCCGTCGCCTTTCAAGGTATCAACAAGGCCGGCAGCTGTAGCAGCAGCCAACAGTGTGTTGAATTGACCTGCGCCCTTGGCAGTGTCAACAATGTCGGCGGCATAGGCTGAACCGGCAAAACCTGCTGCGAATACTGCCGCGATTGCATATTTGGTGAATTTCATTTTTTATCTCCGTGATGTTTGTTACGCCACGGTGTTACGTTTATAAATGCAGGAAAGATCACTTGTTTCAATCACAAAGAATTTGGTCAACAATAGTGATCCAAAAACAAAGCTGTACGTATTAAACCTTCTTAATGATAGTTTTGTAATCTGCAGTATGGTTGACTTTGAACGGCCCTTCGCATATCCAGACCTCAAGCTTTCCCAAGCAAAAAATATCGCGATATTGTTTGCGATAGACAGGTGGTTTTCCGGACCTTGTTGGATTTCCCGAAAAACCTGAACAAGAAGAATTATTCCGAATATGAAATTTGACGATCTCGGCCTGAGTAAAAAGGTCCTGGCAGCTGTAGAAGCATCCGGGTATACGAAGCCTACTGCCATACAGGAACAGGCAATACCGCAAGTCCTCAACAAACGCGATGTAATGGGCATTGCCCAGACAGGAACCGGCAAGACCGCTTCATTCGTCCTTCCCATGCTTTCCCTTCTGGAAAGAGGAAGAGCGAGAGCGCGGATGCCGCGGACACTCATCCTGGAACCTACGCGGGAACTAGCTGCACAGGTTGAAGAGAACTTCAATCGCTACGGCCAAAATCACAAACTGACAGTTGCTCTGCTGATCGGTGGCGTATCCTTCGATGAGCAATTAAAGAAGCTGGATCGCGGTGCAGATGTATTGATCGCAACACCGGGGCGGCTGCTGGATCATTACGAGCGCGGCAAATTGCTTATGACCGGCGTTGATATCCTGGTCATCGATGAAGCTGACAGAATGCTGGATATGGGGTTCATCCCGGATATTGAGCGAATTGCCAAAATGGTACCATTCACACGCCAAACTCTGTTTTTCTCAGCAACAATGCCGCCCGAGATTGAACAACTTTCGGCACAATTCCTGCAAAACCCGGTTCAAATTGAAGCGGCTCCTCCATCAACAGCTTCCAGCACCATTGTGCAACGCGCTGTTGGTGTTCCGGTTGAAGACTACGAAAAACGAGCTGTTTTGCGGGAACTGATAAATGGTGCGGACAATCTGAAAAACGCAATCATATTCTGCAATCGCAAGGTGGAGGTTTCCAATTTGTGGCGTTCGCTTGAGCGGCACGGATTTTCCGCAGGTGCCTTGCATGGCGATATGGACCAGACAAGCCGCATGGCAGTGCTTGATGCATTCAAGAAAAACAAGATCAAGATATTGGTTGCCAGCGATGTAGCAGCGCGTGGTCTCGATATTCCGGATGTAAGTCACATCTTCAATTTTGATGTGCCGGTAACAGCCGAAGACTATGTCCATCGCATCGGCAGAACAGGCCGTGCCGGACGCACCGGATCTGCATTCATGCTTGTTTGCCCCACGGACCAGAAGGGATTTACCGCCATTGAGAAATTGATTGGCGAATCCATTGAGTGGGATGGGGAACCGGTTGAATGGGATGAAAGGGCCGGTAAACGACGCCGAAACACCAAATCCCGTAGTGACACCAGGTCCAAAGGCAAGACTGGCGACGGCAATAGAGGTTCGCGGAAAAAAGTTGATGAAATGACCACAGGTCAGAATAGCGGCAAATCACACAAGTCAGATAAAAATGACAGCGTTGGCCGCAGGCAAAGTCAGAAAAAAACAGAAGAAAGAGATGTCGGCATTCTGGAACACGCTGACAACGATCATCCATTTGGCGGCGAAGAAAATATTCCCGCATTCCTGCGATAAATGTCACTCGTCAAATTGATAGCCGGACAAGAATTATGAATCTGTACGGTTATGCGGCGTCATTTACAAACCGCTCAATGTTCCATTTTTGCTAAAAAATATAGCATGCCAGCGGTGATTGTTCCGCCTGCAAACAGTGAAAGCGGCAAGTAACCTGCAATTTCCAATTCAGGAACGTAGCCTGTGTAGGCAGCACCAGAAAAAAGTAGTGCCAAAGCAACAAAAATTTTCATGCTTCACCCTCGATTGGCCGTCCCGCGTCTTGACCCTTACCGGATGTATAAACAAACAGCTGAAATTTGCATCAAATGGTAGATTTTAACGTTAATGGTCACATCGATAGCTTTACGTGAATGTCAGTAAAATCAGCATGCTGCACATTTTTTAAGCATTATGCCTATTTTTTAGGCTAATTATTAGTGCTCTCCCGCCAAACTTTCGATCAAACGGCAAAATTTAGCTCAGAATCGTGGACTTTCAAGCGAAACTAGAAGGCTGCCAAACTGGCATGAGGATTGCTTTAGTCTCAATAGCGGCCGGCATCCCCACCGGAGTCCGGGACCGAACCTACTCATAACCGAAATGACGGAACCGAGATGAAAAAAATCGAGGCAATTATCAAACCGTTCAAGCTGGACGAGGTCAAGGAAGCGCTGCAAGAAGTTGGCTTGCAGGGAATCACTGTTACCGAGGCGAAGGGATTTGGACGGCAGAAGGGACATACGGAGCTATATCGCGGTGCAGAATATGTCGTCGATTTTCTGCCCAAGGTTAAGGTAGAGCTCGTATTAAGTGACGAGGCCATGGATGCGGCGGTCGATGCAATTCGCAATGCCGCGCAGACCGGCCGCATTGGGGACGGAAAAATATTCGTTTCGAATATTGAAGAGGTAATTCGAATTCGCACTGGTGAAACCGGAGCGGAAGCCATCTAGGGGACAGATCCACCAGATGAAAACTCGGTTCGGCGGCAATCAGTCCAATGGCTTTTTGTATGCCAAGCCGGAAATTTCCACTTGCTACAGGAAGGAATGAAATGTCTACGGCAAGCGAAATCTTGAAGAAAATCAAGGATGAGGATGTAAAATTCCTCGATCTTCGGTTCACCGATCCACGCGGAAAAATGCAACATGTGACCATGGACGCAGGTTGCGTTGATGAAGACATGTTTGCTGAAGGCGTCATGTTTGACGGTTCATCCATCGCAGGTTGGAAGGCGATCAACGAATCCGACATGAATTTGATGCTGGATCCTGAATCTGCCTATATCGATCCATTTTTTGCCCAGTCTACGCTGGCAATTTTCTGTGACATTCTCGATCCGGTTTCCGGAGAACCTTACAACCGTGATCCACGCGGCACAGCTCGCAAGGCGGAAGCTTATCTTAAGGCGTCCGGCATTGGTGACACTGTATTCTTTGGACCGGAAGCTGAATTCTTTGTCTTTGACGATGTTCGATTCTCAACTGATCCCTACAATACAGGTTTCACAGTAGACAGCAGCGAACTGCCGTCCAACCTGGGAACGGAATATGAGGCTGGTAATATGGGCCACCGCCCACGTACCACCGGCGGATATTTCCCGGTGCCGCCGATTGATTCTGGCCAGGATTACCGCAGTGAGATGCTGTCAGTTCTTACAGAAATGGGTGTTGAAGTTGAAAAGCATCACCACGAAGTTGCTGCCGCACAGCACGAACTCGGCATCAAATTTGCGCCCATGGTGACCAGCGCAGACCAGATGCAGATTTATAAATATGCGGTACATCAGGTAGCCCACGCCTATGGCAAGACGGCGACTTTCATGCCGAAGCCAGTATTTGGCGACAATGGCACAGGCATGCATTGCCACCAGTCGATCTGGAAGGATGGAAAGCCAACCTTTGCCGGTAATGAATATGCAGGTCTTTCCGAATCCTGCCTCTACTACATTGGCGGCATCATCAAGCACGCGAAAGCACTGAATGCCTTCACCAACCCGTCAACCAACTCTTACAAGCGTTTGGTACCGGGTTACGAAGCGCCTGTTCTGCTTGCTTACTCTGCGCGCAACCGTTCAGCGTCCTGCCGCATTCCGTTCGGTTCTTCGCCAAATTCCAAACGCGTTGAAGTCCGCTTCCCTGATCCGACACAAAACCCCTATCTGGGCTTTGCTTCCATGCTGATGGCAGGTATTGACGGTATCAAGAACAAGATCCACCCTGGCTCTGCCATGGACAAGGATCTGTATGATCTTCCACCCAAAGAACTCAAGAAGATCCCGACCGTTTGCGGATCTCTTCGCGAAGCAATTGAAAGCCTTGCGAAGGATCACAAGTTCCTGCTTGAAGGCGGCGTCTTCGACAAGGATCAGATTGATGCCTATATCGAACTGAAAATGGAAGAAATCAATCGCTTTGAGATGACCCCTCACCCGGTCGAATTCGACATGTACTATTCAGTCTAATCTGGATTAAATTGAAAACGCCCCGATCTTCATCGGGGCGTTTTTTTATTCAACTCACCTGCTGTAAGCGACAAAACGTTTTCCTTATTTCAGATTTCAGAGATTACAAATCTGACTATCCATGACCGGCAGTGGGGTCAGGCGCAAAGTTCATATCCCAGTACATGGCTTCAATCTTGTTGCCGTCGAGGTCACGAACAAAACACCCGTAATATGCCTCACCATAATGGGGCCTTTCCCCTGGATTACCATCCGGTTCTGCTCCCGATGCAATCGCCTTGTCCCAAAACTCTTGCACCGCCTCTTTTGTCGGTGCCATGAATGCAAAATGCGCCCCGTTTCCCGCTTGTGCCTTGCTGCCATTATGAGGCGCGTTGACCCAAAATTCGGGAAACTTCTTGCCATAGGCTACAGCCTTGAATTCCATGAGATCCAGAATGCGTGATGCACCTATGGTGGCGAGTACATCGTCGTAGAACTTGATTGCATTTTCAAATTGATTTGTACCAACAGAAACATGGGACATGATACTTGGATTATCATCAGACATTAATTTCCTCCTTGCCGGAAATCTATTTGTTCTTTATTTGTTCTCTATAATTGAGATATGTCAAGTCAAATGTGTTCTACGGCGACACCCGCAATCCCATTTCCCAGAAATCAGCTTCCAGCCTGGTTGATTGGCGGAATAGTTCGCGCAATCGAGGATATCTTCTCTCAGTGAACGACTCTTCGGCGAGAGTATCAATCAGACCGATCGTATCATCAGCCAATTGCTGATATTCGCTCGATGAATATTCCTCTATCCAGACCTTGTAGGGATTATCTGAGAGATTTCCTTCCTCGCCGGATGCAAGCGCTTTTCCGATTTCTGCATATCCAACCATGCACGGAGCCAGTGAAACGTAAAGATCCAGAAGATCTCCAGATTGGCCAGCCTCCAGCACAAAGCGGGTATAGGCCATGGTTGCCAGGGATTCCGGTGCCTTTTCAACCTCTTCAGGCGATAATCCCCACTCCGCACATAGTTTCAGGTGCAGCAGCATTTCGACTTCGAGAATTGCCTTCAGACCGTTCAGCGCTTCCCGCATCCTGTCGAGAGAATTAGCCTTGTAGACAGCAAGGCCATAGGCTCGGGCAAACTGTATAAGAAACAAATAATCCTGTATCAGATAATGGCGAAAACTGGCTTTCGGCAAAGTCCCATCCGCCATACCCAGAACGAACTCATGCCGGGTGTAGGTTTCCCATTCGGGCGAACAATCGCCCTTCAAACGTTGAAATAAACTCATGAAAAACAACTGTTAAGCTGAAGGGCCGGACCGGTCCTGGAGCATTTCCGGTGACATTTGGGCTGGTGTAAGCTCAACCGATTCACCGCATCCGCAGGCGGAAGTCTGGTTGGGATTGTTGAACACAAAACCTGTGCGAAGTTTTGTAATCTCATAATCCAGTTCGGTACCGAGCAGAAACAGGACTGCCTGCGGCGCGACCCAGACTGTGCCTTCAGCTGTAACAACCTTGTCTTCACCTTTGACGGCCTCACTTACAAGGTCGACCGTATATTCCATGCCTGCACAGCCGCCATTCTTGACGCCAATACGGATGCCCAACGCCTCGGGATTGGATGTCATTATCTCATCCAGGCGTTTTCTGGCTGCTTCCGTTATTGTAATTACTTCAAATCCCGGCATCTAAATCTCCTGACCAGAATATGGGGTCCTCCGCGGCCTAATACCAGCCCAATGCTATTTGGGCTTCCTCCGACATTCTGTCCGGTGTCCAAGGCGGATCAAACACCATACTGACCTCAACATCCATCACACCACCGACTGTTGCCACTGCGTCATGAACCCATCCAGGCATCTCACCTGCAACCGGACAACCGGGAGCAGTCAGGGTCATATCAATTTTCACTGTCCGGTCATCCTCGATATCTATACGATAGATAAGGCCAATTTCGTAGATATCGGAAGGAATTTCCGGATCATATACGGTTTTCAGTGCGGCAATGATTTCGGTGGTCAATCTTTCAAGCTCATCGGCCGGAATTGCTGATACAGAGTTTGTATTCAGTTCCGCAGCGTTTGGGGCCTGCTTGACTGCCTTCTGATCGGCATTTTCAGCCGGTCCTGAATCAATTGTATCTGTATCCTGGCTCATGCAAAAAAACTCCTGGCCCGCTCCAACGCCTCGGCCAATGCATCGACTTCCGAACGTGTATTATACATAGCAAAGGAGGCGCGACATGTCGAAGTCACGCCAAACCTTGTAAGCAGAGGCTGGGCGCAATGCGTTCCTGCCCGGACTGCGACACCGGACCGATCAATGACCATGGACACATCATGGGCATGTATCCCCTCCATCTCGAAAGACAAAATGGCTCCCTTTCCCGGCGCATTTCCGATTATTCGAAGCGAATTTATCCTCGAAAGCTGTTCATGGGCATAATCACGTAAATCATTCTCATGTTCCAGAACCGGTTGCCTGCCAATCGACTCGACATAATCAATTGCAGCACCCAGGCCTATTGCCTGAACAATTGGCGGTGTCCCCGCCTCGAAACGATGCGGTGGTTCTCCATAGGTAATTTCATCGACAAACACGTCGGTGATCATTTCGCCACCACCCTGGAATGGCTGCATGGATTCCAGCCTGTCCATCTTCCCGTAGAGAATGCCTATGCCGGTAGGCCCATAGAGCTTGTGTCCGGTGAATGCATAGAAATCGACACCCAGGTCCTGAACATCAACCGGCAAGTGAACAGCCGCCTGGCTTCCATCTGCCAATACTAAAATATCGCGCGCATGTGCCATTTCCACAATCTTTTTGAGGGGCACAACGGTTCCCAGCACATTCGACATGTGGGTTATAGCGATCAATTTGGTTCGGCTGGTAATCTGGGCTTCCAGCTTTTCAAGATCGAATGATCCATCATCCTCAACCGGCGCCCAGACCAGCTTGATTCCCATGCGTTCACGCAGGAAATGCCAGGGCACGATATTGGAGTGATGCTCCATGATCGAGATGATGATTTCATCACCCTCGCGCAGATGTTTCATTGCCCAACCATAGGCGACGGTATTGATTGCCTCGGTGGCGCCCTTGGTGAAGATGACCTCATTTACCGACGGCGCATTGATGAATGCCCTCACCTTTTCACGTGCGGCTTCATAGGCTTCAGTTGCTGTATTGGACAGGTAATGCAGCCCACGGTGAACATTGGCATATTCATTTGAGTACGCATTCTGGATGACATCCAGAACTGCCTTCGGCTTCTGGGCCGATGCGCCATTGTCGAGATAGATCAGCGGTTTGTCATAGACCTTGCGGGACAGGATCGGGAAGTCGGCTCGAACTGCTTCAATATCAAAAGGTTTTGCTGCCAGTGCTGCCTCAGCCATGCTTGTCCAACCAATTCTCGATGCGGAGGTTCAGGGCATCATGCAAATCTTCTTCCACGATTTCGTCGAAGACTTCTTCGACAAACGCCTTCACCAGGAGTGCGCGCGCATCGCGTTCAGAAATTCCCCGGGCACGAAGGTAAAACAGGTGATCGTCCAATATGTCTGTTACCGTCGCACCATGGGCGCATTGAACATCATCGGCGAAAATCTCAAGCTCCGGCTTTGCTGAAAATTCTGCTTCATCCGAAAGCAGCAGAGTATTGCAGGCCATGCGTGCGTCTGTTTTCTGGGCAATCTTGGCAACCTTGATTTCACCCTGGAAAACACCCTTGCCGCTGCCGGTCACAACATTGCGGAAGATTTCATTGGAGATCGATTCCGGAACTTCGTGAACCAGGCTGGTAGTAACATCGATATGCGCACCGTCGCCAATGAGATTTACACCGCGAATGTTCAATTCGCAATTCTCTCCACTAACGGCGACATTGATCTCACGGCGCACGAGTCTGCCGCCATCATTAAGGACCTGAATATCAAGCTGCGAATTATCACCCATGGTTATGTTCAACTGGCCGAGGTGAATGGCATCTTCGCCTTCCTCCTGGACGATGATCCATTGGGCGTGCGCACCCTTTCCCAAAGTCAGGTCGGTGACTGTGTTTGAGAATGTGCCATGGCCGGTATTACCAACATGCCTTTCGACAATACTGGCGGATGCCTTGTCTCCCAGGATCACAGCATGACGGCAAACCGATGCACCGGAACCAACAGCGCCGTGAAGCAATTCGACCGGCTGTGAGACATCTACATCTGCGGCGACTGTGACCTTTACACCGTCAACAGCCAATATGGTGTTGACCAGCGCCACGGCATCATTGGCGTCACGAAATCCGGTTTGGGCAGCACCAGCAACCAGTGATACTCCTTCAGGTAGTTCGCCGCTGGAGTCTTCAAGAAAGCTGCCATTTAGAAATGGAAGCCTGGCTGCAGGAACGAAATCCTCGCAGCTATCCAGCCATGAGGTTGTTTGCTCCTTGTCCGCTGACTTTGAAAGACCGCTGAAATCTTTCAGCTGATTGCGCAAATCCGTGTAATGCCAAGCCTCGACCCGGCGGGACGGCAGGCCGTGGGCGCGAAGCAGATCGGCTGCAGCACTTCGAACCGGATCCGTATCAAGCCCGCTTGATGCAGCCAGCATCGCTTCTTCAACCTGGGTCAGTGTATCTATCTTCTTCAACATCGTCTCTTTTCCTGCCGGCTGGCTGGTTCAATTCAAGCAGCATCTGCAATTATGTCGGCATATCCATATTCTTCGAGATGAAGCGCCAGATCCTTGTCACCGGAACGGATGATCCGGCCCTCCTAGAGAACGTGGACGCTATCCGGCACGATGTGCTGCAACAGGCGCTGATAATGGGTGATCACCACGAAAGCGCGGTCGGGAGAACGCAGCGCATTGACCCCGTCGGAGACAATTTTCAAGGCATCAATGTCCAGTCCGGAATCGGTTTCGTCCATGATGCAGAGTTCCGGCTGAAGCAGCGCCATTTGCAGGATTTCGGCACGTTTCTTTTCACCGCCGGAAAAGCCGACATTGAGCGGCCGTTTCAGCATGTCCATGGAGATATTAAGGTTGCCTGCGGCTTCCTTTACGACGCGAATGAATTCCGGCGTTGTGTATTCGGCTTCACCACGCGCCTTGCGTTGTGAGTTCATCGCAGCCTTGAGAAAGTTCATCGTGGCAACGCCTGGAATCTCCACCGGATACTGAAATGCCAGGAAGATCCCGGATGCGGCGCGTTCTTCCGGGTCCATCTCCAGGATGTTTTCACCCTTGAACAGGACTTCGCCCTCGGTCACTTCGTAGCCATCACGACCGGCCAGCGCATAGGAAAGCGTCGATTTCCCTGAACCATTCGGGCCCATGATCGCGGCAACTTCGCCTGCCTTTACGGACAGGTTCAGGCCGTTGATGATTTCCGTACCTTCTTCCTCGATACGCACATGGAGGTTTTTTATCTCAAGCATCTTGCAACTCTTCCTGCCTCATTCCTCGCCATCGAAATAATCGAGGCTGTTTTCTGATCTGGTCATGTGGCGGATGCCACCGGCTTTCGGGTTCGACCAATCAAACCGGCTCATGACCACGAATTTGTTTGAATCGGGATATTCGACGACTTCGGTATCGGTCTTGGTCGAATTACCCAAATATTTCAATTGGTTGATTCCCGTGTTGATAATCTGATGCGCCCTTTCCGACCAGCCGGTTGGCGCGGCGCATACATCACCGGATTTGATCGGGAAACGCTCTTCACCGAAGCGGTAAGTGCCCTCACCTTCCAGAATGACGAACAGTTCCTCGATCTTGTGGTGGTTGTGGAACGGAAAGGCCTTCTTTCCCGGCTCAACCTCATGCAGCATCACGCCCATACCGGTCGAACCGATCTTCTCACCGAACGAGCCGATCCTGGCATCGAAACCTTGGCCATTGCCAAAGTCGCGCATCTCGACATCGTCTATGTTGAGGATGGGTTTCATCAACCCACGCTCCCCTCAAGCGAAATGCCGATCAGCTTCTGTGCCTCGACGGCAAATTCCATCGGCAGTTCCTGGATAACTTCCTTGACGAAGCCATTGACGATCAGCGCGATTGCTTCTTCTTCCGGAATGCCGCGTTGCAGGCAATAGAAGAGCTGGTCATCGGAGATTTTCGAGGTCGTCGCCTCGTGCTCGAAC
>JBPCWJ010000083.1:0-10528 GCA_051009635.1 Rhizobiaceae bacterium | reverse complement strand
TCCATGAAGGGTTGCCGACTTCGCGGTTTGTGGGGCCAAAAATGGTCCGAACGGTCTGTTGCAGAACAAGAGACACTCCCCATGTGGCGAGGAGCGTTTCCAGTGGCCGTCCATAGAGGTAGCGGATAATCCCGCGCTCCATGCAGAGACCGACCAGCGCGGTTACAAGAAATGCCAGTGGCAAAGCCAGTAGAAGCGAATAATCGAACAGGCCGGGCGCGTTTTGGCGGAAGATTTCCTGAACCACGAATGTGGTGTAGGCGCCGAGCATGACCATTTCGCCATGCGCCATGTTGATGACACCCATCACACCGAAGGTGATTGCAAGACCAATTGCTGCGAGGAACAGAACCGAACCCAGAGACAGTCCGTACCAGACATTTTGTCCGACTTCCCACAAGGCGAGATTGTCATTAATGCGCGAAATCGCCTTTGCCGCTTCCTGTTTTGGTTCGCCTTCTGCAGAAGCCTCAAAGGCAGATAAAAGGGAAAGTGCGGCGCGATCTCCGCGGGCCTGAATGATAGAAATTGCGTCGATCATGGCAGCCGGATCGTCGGTTTTATTCAATACGATGGAAGCGCGCGCTTCCTTCATGAGCGCCAGGATTTTCTGGTCCTGTTCTGCTGCCATTGCGCCTTCAAGCGCTTCCAGCTGGGCCGCGTCGCTTGATTCAAAGATCGTCTGTGCAGCCTGTTTTCGAACTGCTGCATCCTTGGCGCGTAAGGTCATCCCGGAGAGCGCAGCCGAGATTGCACGACGCAGCGAATTCTTGATCTTGATCTTTTTCAGCGACTTGCCGCTTGCATCCGAGATCTTTTTTCCGGTTACAGGATCAAGGAGATCTTCCCCGCTGACGATGACAACGGACTTATCGGATTGATCTATTTTCAGATTTCCCTCGCTGAGGGCTCTGAGTGCGGGGGCTGCTAATGGATCGCCCAACTCCCCCAGTTCATCGATAACCTTACCGATTTGGGAGAAGCCCTTTGCGGTGCCAAATTTATCGACGACACTGCCGACAGAACTGTCCTGGGCTAACGAGCTGCTTGCCCAAAAGACCAGAAGGAGCGCTGCGGAGAACACTATTCTCAAGGCACCAGACAAAGACATGTTGTGAATTCACCAGTCAAATAAGTTGATTGCTTAAATTAGATCCGGGCGGACCCTGGTCATCCGCCCGGTCAGTATTCAGGTTACGAGCCCTTGCCGCCGCATTTGCCGCTTTCGACATTAAAGTTGCCGCACGACATTGGTTTGCGCCAATCTGCAATGAGATCCATGGAATCCGGTAGATAGTCGGACCATGCATCGCCAACGACGAGGCCGGGTGTTTCAAATACGGTCTCGAACTGACCGTCTTCCTGGATTTCACCAATCAGAACCGGCTTGGTAATGTGGTGGTTAGGCATCATTGCTGAAACGCCGCCAGTCAGGTTTGGTACTGAAACACCAACGATGGAATCGATGACGGCATCTGGATCAGTTGTGCCGGCCTTTTCAACTGCCTTGACCCACATGTTGAAGCCAATGTAGTGGGCTTCCATTGGATCATTTGTCACGCGGTTTTCGTCGCCGATGAATGACTTCCATGCTTCGATAAATTCAGCATTGGCATCGTTTTCAACGGACTGGAAATAATTCCAGGCAGCGAGGTGACCAACCAGCGGGCCTGTATCAAGACCTGCCAGCTCTTCTTCACCAACAGAAAATGCCACAACGGGAATGTCTTCAGCTTTAACACCGGCGTTGGCCAGTTCCTTGTAGAATGGAACGTTGGCATCACCATTGATTGTTGAAACCACGGCGGTCTTTTTGCCTGCAGAACCGAAGCTCTTGATATCTGAAACAATAGTCTGCCAATCGGAATGACCGAATGGCGTGTAGTTGATCATGATATCTTCTTCAGCGACGCCCTTGGATTTGAGATAGGCTTCGAGAATCTTGTTGGTTGTACGCGGATAGACATAGTCTGTACCCGCCAGAACCCAGCGCTCGACGCCTTCTTCGTTCATAAGGTAGTCAACAGCGGGAATTGCCTGCTGATTTGGAGCAGCGCCAGTGTAGAATACGTTGCGCTGACTTTCCTCGCCTTCGTACTGAACAGGATAGAACAGGAGGGAATTAAGCTCTTCAAATACTGGTAGTACGGATTTTCTTGAAACTGATGTCCAGCAACCGAATACGGCAGAAACCTTTTCGCCTGAAACAAGCTCACGGGCCTTTTCAGCAAAAAGCGGCCAGTCTGAAGCGGGATCAACAACCACGGCTTCCAGTTTCTTGCCGAGGACGCCGCCTTTCTTGTTTTGCTCTTCGATGAGCATCAGCATGACATCTTTGAGCGTTGTTTCAGAAATTGCCATTGTTCCAGACAATGAGTGAAGAATTCCGACCTTGATCGTTTCTTCTGCCTTCGCTGGCAGTGCTGCCGTCGCGCTCATCAGCGCTGCAACCGCAGTCATTTTAATTTTGTAAGAGAAACCAGTCATTCTTACCTCCGACAGGTTTGTTTGCACCGCACCATCAGATGCAACCGGCGTGCCAAACTGTCCAAGGTTGATCATTGTTTCGCAAAACACGATATATATCAGCAGTTTAGAAGACTTCTGGATTAGGCAGAATAATTTGCCATCGATGATGCTTGTCAATGGATGATTAAAATATAGCCAAATCCCGAAAATTGGCTAATTATTAGGCAGTTGCCTAGACCTTATTAGAAAAACATAATTTTTGTAGATAGCTGTGCAAACTAGGAATAGATTGTACTTGCTGCATTTGCGGCAGGTTGTTTGCACCACAAATAGCCTGGGCGCCATCGACCATGTCGTGGCGCCCAAAATCTTTTATGATTTGTTCAGTCCAGGTTCAAAGGAAACGGTTTACGACGTTTTCCAGATATTCCTGTTTTCCGGAAACCGGATCAGGATTGACGTCTGCAGCTTCCACGTAAGATGCAATGTCTTCCAGCGAATAGCTGCCATCCAGCATCTTTACAGCTTCAGGTTTCGACCATCCCGAATAGCGGTCCTCTGCAAAGTTGGAGAGGGTTGCGTCTTCCATCATCGCAGCAGCGGCCTTGAACCCGCGTGCACAGCAATCCATTCCTCCAATATGGGCAAGAAGCAGGTCTTCGGGATCGAGCGATTGCCGACGCAATTTGGCATCAAAATTTGTGCCACCGGTCGTGAAACCGCCAGCCCTGATCACCTCGTAATAGGCGAGCGCCATTTCCGGTACATTGTTTGGAAATTGATCGGTGTCCCAGCCTGATTGGTAATCATTCCGGTTCATGTCGATTGAACCGAAAATTCCCAATGTACGCGCCATGGCCAGTTCATGTTCAAAGGAGTGGCCGGCAAGGATTGCGTGCCCTTGTTCGATATTCATCCGTATTTCATTTTCAAGCCCATGGCGCTTGAGAAATCCGTAAACGGTCGCGACATCATAGTCGTATTGGTGTTTCGTCGGTTCCTGGGGTTTTGGTTCAATCAGGATCGTTCCCTTGAATCCAATCTTGTGCTTGTACTCCACGACAAGATTCATGAAGCGGCCTAGTTGCTGGTCTTCGCGGCCTAGATCGGTATTCAGGAGTGTTTCATATCCCTCCCGGCCACCCCAAAGGACATAGTTCTCGCCACCCAGTCGTTTTGTAGCGTCGATGCAGGTCTTCACGGTTGCTGCTGCAAAGGCAAACACATCGGGGTTTGGATTTGTCGCAGCGCCCGACATGAATCGCCGATTTGAGAAAAGGTTGGCAGTACCCCAGAGCAGCTTTAACCCGGTTTCAGATTGCTTCTGCTCGAAATAATCAACGATCTCATTCAGGTTCTTTGTGTTCTCCGCAAAACTTGCACCTTCAGGCCGGACATCAGCGTCATGAAAGCAGTAATAGGGAACACCGAGGGCGGTAAACATCTCGAAGGCTACATCCGCCTTCAATTTTGCAGCCTGCATGCCGTCGGAAATGCAATCAGGAAACCATGGCCGGTCGAATGTCTGGCCACCGAAGGGGTCGCCACCCGGCCAGGCAAAATTGTGCCAGTAGCAAACTGCAAAACGAAGATGGTCTTCCATCCGTTTGCCCATGACAATTTCATCCGGATTATAGTGATGAAATGCCAGCATGTTTTGTGAATCGGGTCCCTCATGCGGGATCTTGGAAATATCTCCAAAGAAACCTGTCGTCATGTCACAATCCCTTTATGTTTGAATAAAATGAACGGTAGCGATGCCATTGCTCTTCATAGGCATCAGCAAGTCTTGAATCCGGATTGATGGTTTTGTCCGTTGCTGGTGGTTTGCAGATTTCCCGCCAGTCGCAATTTTGTTCTGCGATCAATCCCAGCCGGGCAGCGCCGAATGCTGCGCCGAAGTCTCCATCGGCGGGTATCTTGATCTGCACGCCGAGCACGGTTGCGATAAGTTTCAACCAGTAAATGGACCTCGAACCTCCACCAACTGCAGTAATCGATTCCAGCCTGGTGCCGGCGCTTTCCAGTGCTGCCTGATTGTCCCGCAAGGCAAATGTCACACCCTCCAACACGCTACGTGTCAGGGTGATGTCGTTTGCCTCGTGATCTATGCCCATGAATCCGCCTCTTATGGCGGCATCATTGTGGGGGGTACGTTCGCCGGAAAGATATGGGAGAAAGATAATGCCGGAAGGTGGAGCAAGCTCTTCGCCAAGGTTTGACGTCAATACAGATGCATCCTTGTCTACCAATCCTGCATACCAGTTGAGAGCATCAGTTGCCGAAAGGATAACACCCATCTGGTGCCACATACCCGGAAGAGCGTGGCAAAAAGCATGGACGGCGCTTTCGGGTTTCGGGCGGTAAGCATCATTGGCCGCAAAGAGTACGCCTGAAGTACCTAAGGATACGAAAGCATCTTCCGCATTTACCGTTCCCATGCCCACCGCAGAAGCGGCATTGTCACCCGCACCGCCAGCGATCACGACATCATTGTTCATACCCCATTCTGCCGCGAGATCCTTGCGAATGTGACCACTGGGCGCGCTCCCCTCTACAAGATCAGGCATGTGATCAATGTCCAACTGGCAGGCATCCAGAAGCTTATGTGACCAGCGCCGGTTTTCAACATCGAGCCAGCTTGTCCCTGATGCATCAGACATTTCGGATACGAACTCACCTGTCAGCCAATAACGTAAATAGTCTTTTGGAAGCAGGATTTTTGATGTTTTCTCAAAAATATCCGGCTCATTGTTTTTGACCCAAATCACTTTTGGCGCGGTAAATCCCGGAAAAACAATATTACCAGAGATGCTACGAAACTCGGGATTGCTGTCCAGTTCAGATGCCTCACGAAAGCTGCGTGTATCATTCCATAGCATACAGGGTCGCAACACATCGCCACTTGCATCAAGCAAGGTTGCGCCATGCATCTGCCCGGAGAGGCCGATGCCCCTAACCGCGGATAATTGTTTCGCATGGCTTGTCCTGAGCGAACCAATCGCCTTTTTCGTCGCGTCGATCCAGTCCGCCGGGTTTTGTTCCGACCATCCGGAGGAAGGCCGATCTACATTTAAAGGTGCGTTTGCCGAAGTGACGATAGCTTGCTCATCATCGACAAGAAGCGCTTTGACACCGGATGTGCCCAGATCGATGCCAAGATACATTAGGTTTAATCCCCTCAATCAAATTTAATGCTGACCTAATATGGTCCGGACGCAACAGGCCGGCATCTGAAGAAGTTGATTTATTCTCAAATGCCCATCACTGGACGATTGTAGATCAGGCAGCGACTGCACCCGGGCCCTGAATTGCTCCAGGGGGACATTTTCCAAGAATGATCATGCCAAGCACTTCGTCCTTGGTGACATCTTCTGTTCTGGCATGACCGACCATCTTGCCGTTTTTCATGACGGCTACCCTGTCAGCCAAATCAAATACATCATGGATATCGTGGCTAATCAGAAAAATACCGATGCCTTCCTTCTTCAATTGCTTGATCAGTTCGCCGACCTGTTCCGTTTCCTGAGGACCAAGAGCTGCTGTCGGTTCGTCCATGATCAATATGCGCGCGTTGAAGAGGATTGCACGGGCGATAGCCACCGACTGACGCTGGCCACCGGAGAGTGATTTTACCGGATCCTTGAAACGCTTGAAGTTGGGGTTCAGGCGACCCATTACCTTGCGGGCTTCTGCTTCCATCGCTGCGTCATCAAGTGTTCCCCAGGCTGTTTGTAGCTCACGGCCTAGATAAAGATTCGCAGCAGCGTCAACATTGTCTGCGACGGCAAGGGTTTGGTAGATCGTCTCGATGCCGTAACGCTTGGCATCACGTGGGTTGTGAATTTCGGCTTTCTCTCCATCGATGAAGATTTCGCCGGAATCTCCCTGGTAGGCGCCGGACAATATCTTGATAAGCGTGGATTTGCCTGCGCCATTATGGCCAAGCAATCCGACAACCTCGCCTGGAAAAAGATCCACCGAAGCGTGGTCCACTGCCTTGATGCCTCCAAATGCGATTGAAACATCGCGCATTTCAACGAGAGGTGTGCCTTTATTTTCCTGTGACATACTGGCTACCCTTTAATTTGAACGGCGACGATAGATCGTGTCCAGCCAGACAGCGATCACGAGAACACAACCGACAACCATTTGCTGGACGGCTGAATCGAAACCAACCAGAACCATGCCAGATTGCAGGGATTGCATGACTAGTGCACCAAGCATCGCGCCATAAATCGTACCGATACCACCGGCAAACGAAGTTCCACCGATAACCGCAGCGGCGATCACGTAAAGCTCGTCCAACTGGCCCAGCGCATTGGTTGCAGAATTAAGACGCGCGCTTGCTATGATTGATGAGATTCCGACCAGCGCACCCATGAGAGCAAAGATTTTCACCGTCATGAAGCGGGTATTGATACCGGCAAGTTCTGCTGCTTCTGGGTTGCCACCCATGGCAAACACATAGCGGCCAAACTTTGTCCGGGTCGCAATGAAGGTCATGGTTATTCCGACCGCAATTGCGATCAGTACCGGTATGGCAAATCCATGGGAAATGAATAGACCGCCTTCGGGTATCTCAATGTTGTTTTCCTCGGCATAGCGGCGGACAATTCCAGCAGGCCAGGGATAGGCGTTCATCACCATGACGGTACCAACCACTGCAGCAGAGCCTACTCCACCGATTAGCCATTCTGCCCATACGGGCCGCAACGGGAAACCGAAACGTTTTCTTTGCCTGCGGCCGGAAACGATCATCCAGACTATTCCCACGCAGGCAGCAGCTCCTACAATCCAGCTGCCTGTTGCCCCGATTGTTCCATAAGGTCCACCGCCTATCAGCGCGAATGTGCTATCAACCGGAGAGATTGTTTCCCCTCGGGCGACCCACCATGCGGCACCTCGCCAGACCAGAAGTCCGCCAAGTGTTACGATGAAGGCGGGAATTGTCAGATAGGCAATCAGAAATCCCTGAAATGCACCGATGATGGACCCAAACACGATTCCAACAAAAACGGTAATTATCCAGATGGCTGGGTTTCCGAGACCGAGATAGTCAGGCAATACCCAGACTTGGGTAACCCCCATGATCATCGCTGTAAGCCCCAGCATGGAACCCACCGACAGATCGATGTGGCGGGTAACAATCACCAGCACCATTCCGGTTGCCATAACTGCAATTGAAGAAGTTTGAACCGAGAGGTTCCACAAATTCCGGGGTGTCAGGAACGCGCCATATCCATTGACGAAATGTCCATAGAAATGAAATCCAAACCAGATCAGCATCAAAGCGCCGATCATTCCCAACATGCGTGTGTCTACTTCGGTTGCACGAAGAAAGCGAACCAGCGCACTTTCCTGGTGTTCAGTTTTTGCCGTATCTTCCAGCGCGCTTTCTGACATGGTCTCCTCCCCAACTATGTGCTGACATTATGCAGGTGGCACCGCGCCCCTTGGGGTAGGCGCGGCACCGGTTGTCTTGTGAGTTTAGGTGTGCTTGTCCGGAGAGACTAGTTACAAGCCGGTACAGAACCTGCTGCGACACCTGCGCATGCAGTGGCCTTGTCGATCCAGCCAGCATCGATAACCACGTTGAGGTTATCCTTGGTGATCGGGGTTGGCTCCAGAAGGATTGCGTTGACTTCAACGCCACGCTTTCCGCCGTCGAACTTGCCTACATTGGGCACATCCGTCATGGATTTGCCGTCTGCCAGCATCAGTGCTGCTTCTGCAGCCACCTTGCCAAGTGCGCGGGAGTCTTTCCAGACACTGACGAGCTGTGTGCCTAGAGCCACACGGTTAAGGGCGGCGAGATCGCCATCCTGACCTGTGACCGGAACCTGGCCAGCCATTCCCTGTGCCGCAAGTGCTGCAACCACACCGCCTGCCATGCCGTCATTTTCAGAGACAACAGCGTCAATATTGTTGTTATTGGCAGTCAACATCTGTTCCATGTTGCGCTGTGCGTTTTCAGGCTTCCAGCCATCAGTAAACGCTTCGCCGACATTCTTGATTTTTCCTGCATCAATATTGGGCTTTAGCACTTCCATGATACCCTGGAACAGGAAGGTGGCATTCGGGTCACCCTGGTCACCCTTGATGAATGCAAAGTTACCTTCGCTCTTGCCCTTTTCGAGCATCACCTTCGCCATCAGGCGGCCAACACCAACATTGTCGAATGTGATGTAAAGTGAATCAGGATGTTCGATCTGAACGTCATAGGCAATCATCGGAATGCCTTCTGCAGCAGCCTTGTCGACGGCTGGAAGCATCGCCTCAGAATCGAATGGAACGATCATCAGGACATCAGCACCTTGAGAGATCAGGGATTCAACATCGGTCAACTGTTTGGCTGCCGAGCCCTGGGCATCGGCAGAAATATACCGGTCACCATTTGCCTCGACAATTTTCTTGATAACTGCTTCATCGCGCTTCCAGCGCTCTTCCTGAAAAATCTTCCAGGAAACTGCAATCGTCTTTCCTTCGGCTGCAACAATGGTTGTCATTGCAGCGAAAGCGGTCGCGCCAGCAAGCAGCACGCCAAACAATTTTTTCATAGGTGGTCCTCCCAATCAAATATACAGAAACGAAGGCAACCGCTGCCATTGGGGCATGGTGCGTCCGACCGAAGCTGTCGATAGAAAGTTATTTTTCTCGACAGTCGAGAAAAAAAATTGCAGAATTTGAAACGGGAGTCAATGGGCAGGAGGCGTCAATTGGAAAATCAGCCTGCTTTTGTGCCTGATTTGGCAGACCAAACAGTAGTTTAGCGGACCGATTGCGGATGTTAATGAAAGCCAGTTCTGAAAGTTTACGCAGGCAAAACCGGGCGTTGGTCCTCTCGACACTGAGGCGACTCGGCCGCGCATCGCATACAGAAATTGCTGATTGGTCGGGCCTAAGCTCGGCAACTGTTTCTGCAATTACTGCTGAACTCGAAGATGACGGAATATTGATAAGGCGCGAACAGCAGCAGGTTGGCGGCAGGGGCCGTCCGCGCATCATGTTTGGTCAAAATCCGGTTTGTGCTTTTGTGGCGGCAGTACGAATCTATGCAGAGAATCTTGAATATTCGCTGGCGGATTATTCTGGAACGTTGAAGGATAGATTCACGCTTAAACGTGATCTCGACAATCAGGAAACCAATTTCTTTGTTGAGCAATTCAAGGGAGGACTCGATCGCCTGGTCGAAAGGGCAGGTATTTCAAGAAGCTCTATAAGGACGATATCCATAACTACCAAGGGGCTGGTCGCGCGGGGGCGTCCTGTTTTGCTTTGGTCGCCGGTGCTGGACGACACCAGAATTGATTTTGCGAACATGCTAAAGCCGGACTGGGATGCGCATGTTACGCTTACAAACGAGACCCGCTTTGCTGCGCAGGCGCTGGCATCAAGACATCGTTCAAATGAAGTTCAAATGGAAACCAGAAGGTTTGCCTGCCTTTCGCTGGATCACGCGGTTGGCCTGGGGGTTGCCACGCTGGACCTTGCAGGAACGGTAACCTCTTTCGCGCCGCCCTTCGGACATATGGTGCACGTTGCTGAAGGTCCTCTTTGCCGGTGCGGGCTCAAAGGTTGTATTGAGGCCTATGCAGGATTCTACGGAATTCTACGAACTGCCTTCGAAGCTCCCCCTGACGTTATTCCGGCCAAATTCATCCCCTTGAGAGAGATGGAAAAAATTGCCGACAATGCGCGAAATGGTGATCGCATGGCACAATATGCGTTCCGGCTGGCAGGTGATGCGATTGGCATGGGGATATCCAGGTTACACAGTTTTCTTGGTCTGATGCCGGTGACGATCACCGGTCCTGGCGTAAGTTTTTTTGATCTGATGCAAAGTGGATTTGAAAAGCATGTAAGTGCCAATCTTCAAGTGCGCTTCGAGTCAGTGCCTGAGGTAAACTTCGAACTTGATGAGCCAAATCTCATTTATGAGGGGAATGTCGAGGCATCGCTTGTCGATCTGGATCAAAATGTCATTGCCGCGCGTAGAGCGGAGGGTCTTGGGTTATGAATATCTACAAATTAGCAAAATCTGCCATAAGCACTGCAG
>JBPCWJ010000082.1:0-4429 GCA_051009635.1 Rhizobiaceae bacterium | reverse complement strand
GCTGACCAGTGTGAAGCGGCCGAAGTTCCGCTGATAAGTGCGGCAGTTGGCCGGTTTGATGGTTCGATTACAACCTTGAGACCATTCCAGGAAAATGAAGATGGAGAATTGCTGCCCCGTTACCGGGACATTTTTCCAGCCAAACCACCAGAAGGGACCGTACCCTCCTGCGCTGAAGCCGGCATAATCGGTGCACTGACCGGAATCATAGGCTCAATGCAGGCGCTTGAAATTGTTAAGGAAATCACTAATACAGGCGAAAGCCTCGTTGGCCGGCTTGTTCTCTACGATGCAAGGTCCGCCCGTTTTGATACAGTTCAATATATGAGAGGCAAGTAGTTTTAATTCATCCGACCGGGCAATAATAACCGATCATTGTCCCTGACCAGCACTGACAACAAACATGGAATGCCGAAATGATTGAGCTTACGGAAAGCGAAAACCAGGCCCGGCTGCTGTCGAAAGCGCTGCCATATATGCAGCGTTATGAAAACAAGACCGTTGTCGTGAAATATGGCGGCAATGCAATGGGTGATCCGGAATTGGGTCAGGCATTTGCCCGGGATATTGCGCTGCTCAAACAATCGGGGATCAACCCGATTGTTGTCCATGGCGGTGGTCCGCAAATTGGTTCCATGCTGGATAAGATGGGGATTGAATCACGCTTCGAGGGTGGCCTGCGGGTCACCGACCGCAAGACGGTGGAAATCGTGGAAATGGTGCTGGCTGGTTCCATCAACAAGGAAATCGTGGCACTGATCAATGCAGAAGGCGAATGGGCGATCGGGCTTTGCGGCAAGGACGGGAACATGGTGTTCGCCGAAAAGGCTCACAAGACCATTGTCGATCCGGATTCGAATATTGAGAAGGTGGTTGATCTGGGATTTGTAGGCGAGATTGTCGAGGTTGACCGCACGCTAATTGATCTTCTGGCCAAATCGGAAATGATTCCCGTTATTGCTCCGGTGGCTCCCGGACGTGACGGGCATACCTACAATATCAATGCCGATACTTTTGCTGGCGCAATCGCGGGTTCGCTCAACGCCACCCGCCTGCTTTTTCTTACAGATGTTCCTGGCGTCCTCGACAAGGATGGAAAACTGATCAAGGAATTGTCCGTCGCACAGGCCCGGCAATACATTAAGGATGGCACGATTTCCGGCGGGATGATTCCCAAGGTGGAGACCTGTATTCAGGCAATTGAAGGCGGTGTCCAGGGTGTCGTCATCCTCAACGGGAAGACCGCTCATGCCGTTCTGCTCGAACTGTTCACTGAACAGGGTGCTGGAACTCTCATAATCAAATAGCGGCTGCTTAACGGCATATTCAGCCAGTGTTCAGGGTGGAATTGTTAATTATCTGCCCGAGACATGATGGATTGCTGCATAAATGACATGTGGTCATGCTCCTCAATACAAGCGTTTGAGTAATCCTGACATCACTGTTCCGTCCAAGCTGCAGGCTGACGGACCGGAACGCCCGGCCAGCAATCAATACCGGCCCGGGAAGCAATGAAAGGTCAAGATCGTGAAAGCGTTTCTCAAATACACCGTTGCAGCCGCCATATTGCTAAATGGCGCAAATACCGGATTTTTATCTAACGGAATAGCCTTTGCGCAAGATTCGGAAACAGTTTCAGGGTCACAGCCGGAAGCAGTTGAACAAAATACCGAACCCAAATCAAAGAAGCAGCTTCGCAAGGAGAAAAAAGCAGAGAAGAAGCGCCTTGAAAAGCAGAAAAAGGCCGAACAAAAGCGCCTGAAAAGGAAAAACAGGCAGCGGAACGAGTTGCAAGGAAAAAGCAGCAGGAAGAAAAGCGCGCCCAAAAAATGCTTGAGAAAAAGCAGAAGAAGGCAGCTGCGAAAGAGAAAAAACTTCAAGAGCAAAAAGTTGCGGAAGAAAGAAAGCGTCTCGATGAACAGGCCGCGAAGAAGAAGCGGCAGGAGGAAAGACGGGCGCAGAAAGCACTAGAAGAAAAGCGCGCAAAGAACGCATTGGAAGAAAAACGTGCCCAAAAAGCATTGGCGGAAAAGCGGGCAAGGAAGAAACAGCGCAAACAACAGCAGGCCGCCGAAGAAAAAAGGCGGATAGAGGCTGCAGCCGCTGAAGAGAAAAAACGTCTTGAGGATCAAGCCCTGGCGGAAAAGAAGCGCACGGAAGCTGCTACAGCAGAAGAACGCCGGCGCTTGAAGAAAGCAGAAAGAAAGGAGAAGCGGGCCCAAAAGAAGAAATTGAAGGAAGAAAAACCTGAAAATATCGTCGTGGAACCCGGAGAAAAACAGGTCAAGAGGGCCGAAAAAGAGAAAACCAAGGTTGTTCCCGACAATATCAGCCGCAAAGACCGCGAGAAGCTGAAGAAAGCTGAACGCAAGCGCCGCGAGAATGCGCGCAGGGACCGTGCCGAATTACTGGGCGCTGCTGCCGTGGGTGCAATTGTCGGTGCCATCATTCCGCAACTCGGTGGAACCGTTGCGGCTGATGAAGGCGACCGGATTGTCGTCAAGAGGAATGGCAGGCTTGTCGTTCGCAAGGATGAGAGTGCGCTGTTTCGTGATCGGGGTTCAGACATTCGATATGAGCGCATGCGCGGTGGCTTGAGCCGGGAGATCGTCACCCGTCCCAATGGTGTGCGGATTGTCAGCGTGCGCGATGCAGGCGGAAACGTGTTGAGACGTGAAAAAATCCTTACCAATGGACGGCGGATCGTCATGTTCGATTCCTACCATGGTGGGGAGAGAAGGCATGCGCCAATAGAACTGATACCCAACTACCGGGTGAACATTCCGCAAGACAGATATGTTGTATCTGCTGGCGGTGCCGACAGGGAATTTGTCCGCGACACCTTTCTCGCAGAACCCGTTTACCAGGCTCCGCAAAGGTACAGCCTGCGTGAAATCCAGGAGAATGAACCGGTTCGCGCATTGGTTCGCCGGGTTGATCTGGACACGGTTACGTTTGAATCGGGCAGTTCATTTGTCAGTATTTCCCAGGTTGAGCTACTCGGCGACATGGCTGGCGGGATGCTGGATGTGATTGACGAACAGCCTGATGCAGTCTTTCTGATCGAAGGCCATACGGATGCTATCGGATCGGAGATTTCAAATCTGACCCTTTCCGATCGGAGAGCTGAGTCTGTAGCGAGGATATTGATCGATGCCTATGGCGTGCCCCCCGAAAATCTCGTGACACAGGGTTATGGAGAGGAATATTTGAAGATACCTACCCAGGCTTCTGAATGGCAGAACCGGCGGGTGACAGTCCGGAACATCACACCGATCCTGTCAGCTTCGGGCCAATAAACTTCTGAAACCAGCCACGAAAGAAGCCCCTGCATCTGCGGGGGCTTTTGTCTTTACCGATTGCCCAACAGCAAGATCCCGAGAATTCCGGCAATGATGAGTGCTGTCCCGATAGTTTCCAGCCGGTTGATCCGCTCACGGAAAAATAGCACGGAAGAAAGGACGGTGAAGACAATTTCGATCAGCGCAACTGCCTTTACGATAGCTGCCTGTTGAAGCGTCATCGCTGTGAACCATCCGAAAGAAGCGGTCGCACCCACAAACCCGGTCGCAAGAGCGGGCTTCCAGGCGGCAATTATCCGGCCGATTTCATCACGCTCCCTCCAGGCCATCCAGATCAGCATCACAATGGTCTGCAGTGAAATTGTCCACAAAAGGGTAACTGCGGCTTGCATCAGGTAACCCGGATAGCCGAGTGAAAGCGATGCGGCACGGTAGGCCACTGCAGCCAAACCAAAAAAGGTCCCGGACAATATTCCGATACCTGCGGTTCGGCTAAAGATGGCGGTCACGATGGCGCGGGCTCCTTCACCTGCCTTTGCCACGGATATCAACATGACTCCGATAACAGCAACCGCTATTGCCACCAATATTCCGGCATTGATCCGCTCGTCCAGGAAGACAAACCCGAAAATAGCAGCCTGAGCCGACTCGGTTCGGGAATAGGCCGTGCCGACAACAAAATTCCGGAAGGAAAACAGATGGATAAGCAATGCGTTGGCAAAAATCTGCGATAGCGCGCCTATGACGACCCAGATCAGGAATTCGAGGTTTGGTGCCGGAATTACCATGCCGCCTGCAAGGTGGAGCAGCGCAACAAACATGATTGCGAATGGCAGTCCGAACCCAAAGCGAACAAAGGTCGCCCCGGTGGTTCCCATTGCTCCCTTGAGATATTTTTGCAGGGTTGACCGCAAGTTCTGCAGGAATGCAGCGCCAACCGTGATTAGAACCCATAATTCCATAGGTGCGGCTTAATCATAACCGGCGCATCACACAAGCATAAACATCTGCATTATGACTGCAGCAGCGGTAGTTGGTAAGCTGAACCTGATTACGACTTGCCTTTTGAATAGAAAACCCAATGTCTTTTCAAGACGCGCCAACCATGCAAAAAGCCACTTATGAAC
>JBPCWJ010000081.1:0-2676 GCA_051009635.1 Rhizobiaceae bacterium | reverse complement strand
GTGCAGCGCGGCAGAGTGGCGGTTGTGCGGTGCAGAAATTTATTGTTTGATGGCCGCGGGAATTCTTTGAATGTATGATAACGCATGTTGCAAAAAAACAACATTTCACACAATAAAAACGTTAACCATATTTTTTAATGGGAGCATCAGGCTTCCCTCGATAGCATTCCGGAAAAATCATATTTGAACGGGGGGCTTGGGATGATTTCATCATTCTTTCGTAGAAGTACGTCTGCTGCGGCCATGGCATGTTTGGCAGCTTCAGTAGTGATGCCCGGGCCTTTGGCAACTTATGGTCACGCGCAAGGGTCCAATGGGACCGCGCCAGCGCCGGCACCGGCGAACCCGACGCCGGTCGTGACGAGAACACCAGATAAAACCTATTCTGGCTCAGGCACGGCCACCGGATGCGAACAACAATATCAAAAGCAGCTTTTTGATTTGACCCAAACCTCCTTGGATCAGAGAGATACGGGTCTTGATCTTTCAATTGGCGCTCTAGCCGACAAAATTGCCGCGACCAGCTTAATCACACAAGCTAACGTTACAGCAGCAGGTGGTCTGGGAGATGCGGCTACAGGATTGACCGCTGCTGCAGCCGGATTAAATGCTGGGGCTGGAAATTCGACCGATGCTGCGGCTGGATTAACTGACGCTGCAGATGGATTAACGGATTTGGCGACCGGACTAGGCGATGCAGCTGCAGCAGCGGGTGTGGCGGCAGTTGGTTTTGATACGGCGGCCGGCGGCTTTGATACAGCAGCTGTTGGTGGTTTTGACGTTGCAGCAGCTGGTTTCAGCGCTGCTGCTGTTGGTTGGGATGCAGTTGTCGCCGCTCCAGAGTTACTTCCCGCAGAAATCGTTGGCATAGCGACCGGTATGTCTACAGCTGCGGGCGGCATGGACATCGCTTCGGGCGCTATGATTGTGGCGTCGGGCGGCATGACTGACGCTGCCGCTGGCATGGATGATTTGGGTCCTGGTTTGGGCAATGCGTCGGTTGGATCTACGGATGCCGCTGCCGGACTGACCGACGCGAGCGCAGCGTTAGGAAGTTCGGCTAGCGAATTGACAAATGCGGCTAGCGGTTTGGAAGATGCCGCTGATGGTCTTACAGTCGCAGCCGGATCCAACGTTAAACGAGCTTTGGGGTTTGCTGGTTTAGTTACTCAGTGGGGTGTAGATGGAACAGCACTGGGTTACCAAAAAGCTGCGGTTGCTACAGGTCAAGACATCCTCAATGTTCAAAAGGCTATTGATCCTCTGCCCGAGTGCGACGAAACCTTTTCCGGGACCGTAACAGTGCAAGCTGGCGGGGTAAACGTAACCGGTAATTCCATTTTCAACGGCGATGTGGGCGTCACCTCGAATGTGAACGTACACGGAAACGTGACGGCAAGCCAGGTCTATGCCACACAAGGTATTTCAGCAGTCGGTGGGGGAATTTGGATCGGTGATCCAAACGGTGTGACCTGGTCCAGCGGTATTACGCTGGGAGGCGGCGCGCTTTCAGGCGCGGGCTTTGGAGGCCTTCAGGCCTTCACTGGAGACCCAACAGCAATCGCGATTGGCAACAATGCGAGAGCGAACAAGGCCGGTTCTGCTGCATTCGGATTGAACGCTATGGCCGACGGCGTCGATGCCTCGGCATTTGGGAATGGTGCCAAGGCAAACAAGGACGGCTCGGTTGCACTTGGGGTAAATTCCCTTGCTGACGGTGTCAATGCTGTCGCCGTTGGAAACTCGGCTAAAGCAAATCAGAATGGGTCAGTTGCCTTCGGCGTCAATGCACTTTCCGATGGTGTCGATGCTGCTGCTCTCGGTAACTCAGCCAAGGCCAACAAGGATGGTTCGGTTGCCCTCGGTGTGAACGCGCTCTCAGATGGTCTTGATGCTGCATCCTTGGGCAATTCTGCCAAGGCGAACAAAGACGGGTCGGTTGCTCTCGGGGTGAATGCGCTTTCGGACGGCGTTAATGCTGCATCCTTAGGCAATTCGGCCAAGGCAAACAAAGACGGTTCGGTCGCTGTCGGGGTCAATGCGCTTGCTGATGGCACCGATGCTGTCTCAATTGGCAACGCGGCCACCGCCGGCGGTGTTCAGGACGTCGTCGTCGGTGCTCTAAACAATACTGATGTGGGCGGTGAAAATACGGTTGTTGGCAACAACATCAATGTTATTGGCGCAACGAGTACAAAGAACACGGTTCTCGGAACTGGCCATCAGGTCACGGGGAGCGGAAACTTTGTGGGCGGAGATCCCAACACCGTCGTTGGAAGTAACAACGTCGCAACAGGCGTGGACAGCAATGTTACCGGTGATTCCAACGTTGCCATTGGCGATACGGTCAATGTTTCAGGAAACAATGCAGTTTCTATAGGCAACAAAACCACGGCCAGCGCAGACAACACGACCGTTATTGGATCCGGGGCTCAGGCAAATGCGAGAGGATCTGCCGCATTCGGACAAGGAGCCATCGCCACGAACACCAATCAGCAGGTGTTCGGAACATCGGTAAACACGTACACAGCGCCTGGAATTACCTCAAGTTTGAGCAGATCAAGACAGTCCGGTCCGCTACAATTGGTCACTTCCGACGACAATGGTAACTTGGCAACTGATGGCGGATTGGTCTTCGAAACTCTCAGCAAAAACCAGGCTGGGATCTCCATGGCC
>JBPCWJ010000080.1:0-3310 GCA_051009635.1 Rhizobiaceae bacterium | reverse complement strand
GCTTTCCTCCGCTTGGGCGGAATACTTTCAATTGCTCCGGCCGCTGCGTCAAACAGAATATCATCAAATGGCTCCTTGTTAAGATTGGTCTTGGGCAAATCGACCAACTCAATATCGATTTCATCGGCCAGTTGACCACCTTTTTCAAGTACGATCGACACAGCAACAAGTCCGGCATAGGAAATTTTGCGACGGTCGGACACTCCAATCGCATCGGCATCACCAACCAGATTTCCATCCTTGAAAATTCTGCCACAAGGCACCTGGTCAATAATTTCTGCTGCGCCAGGCGCCAGTTTCACCAGGTCACCATTTCTGATCGGAAGCACCTGCGGAATTCCGTTTTCCGCGGCAAACTTTGCATGAGCGGACAGATGCATCGCTTCACCATGTACCGGCACCAGAATCTGTGGCCTGGTCCACGTATACATTTGTTCCAACTCATTTCTACGAGGATGACCGGATACGTGCACCAGTTCGGAATCATCCGTGATGATTTCCACTCCCTGCTCGATCAGGAGATTCTTTGTATCAATAATCTCTTTTTCATTTCCAGGAATTGTACGCGAGGAATAAATCACGCGATCACCG
The DNA here is from genome assembly GCA_051009635.1 of Rhizobiaceae bacterium. Classification (GTDB taxonomy): domain Bacteria; phylum Pseudomonadota; class Alphaproteobacteria; order Rhizobiales; family Rhizobiaceae; genus BOKV01. Next base: position 2,719 of record JBPCWJ010000080.1, on the reverse strand, counting down.
GGAGAAAGATGGACACGAGGATGTTCATCCCTGGCCAGCTTCGCCAATGCGGCACGGGATTCTCCTTGGCTGCCGGTCAATATGATTACTACCTTGTTCCGATCAATCGAGGAAAAGTCATCTTCTTCGACAAATTCCCCAAGCCCATCGAGATAACCCAAATCCCCTGCCACGTCAGACATTCGCCGGATTGAACGGCCCATCAACATTACCTTGCGGCCAGCTCTCTCGGCAGCAAGTGCAATGGAGCGTATTCGGCCAATGTTAGAGGAGAATGTGGTAATGGCCACTCTTCCCGGCGCATTAGCAATCAGCTTTTCCAGATTGTCAGATACCGATTGTTCTGTTGGGGATACACCCTCGCGCATGGCATTGGTTGAATCGCATATCAATGCCAGAACACCTTCATCACCAAGACGTTTGAACGCAGAGCTGTCGGTATCCTTGCCCAAGGCAGGTTCGCTATCCAGTTTCCAGTCGCCGGTATGAATCACCCTTCCTGCTGGCGTGTTGATAGCCAGTGATACGGGTTCGGGTATTGAATGGGTTACATATATTGCCTCGATCTCAAATGGCGAAATATTAAAGCTGTCACCTGCCCTGAAAATATTTACGGGTATTTTTGGATTACCGGGATCCGAATTCGCTTTTGCTTCAAGTAGGCCAGCGGTAAATGGCGTCATCCATACCGGCACCTGTAACCTGGGCCATAGGGATAGAATCGCGCCATAATGATCTTCATGGGCATGGGTGATGACGATGGCCTTCAGTGCATCGCCCAAACTTTCTGCAAACCGGATATCGGGCAATACCAGATCTACCCCCGGCAACGAGGCATTTGGGAAGGTCACGCCACAATCAACCATGATCCACGCCCGGTCTTTCTCTGGTCCATAGCCGTAGAGCGCCAGATTCATCCCGATTTCGCCCACGCCGCCCAACGGGACGAACAACAATTCAAATTTAGTCATTCCCTGATTTCATCCAGTTCAAGCCGAAACTAAAAGAAAATGTCGGCAACAGAAATGGGTTCCCGTTTGCCATTGTCTTTACGCAAAACAAGCCTGCCGGCATCATCAATGCAATCGAAAATACCGGAATGTTGTGTTTCCCGCAGCCTTACCGTTATTTGAGCACCTATGCCTTTCGCGCGATTTGTCCAGGCATCTCGAATACGTTGAAATTTATCGCCGTGCTCCCAAGCCTCGAGCCAATAATCCATCAACGGAGCTATTCTGTCCAACATATTTCTGGCAGTAATGTTAATTTGATGCTCGGCCAGACTGGTTGCCGGATAAGAAGTTTCACCTGGATGAGTGAAACAATTCAGGCCTATTCCGGCAATAACAATTCTGGCTTCTGAAATCTCATGGCTTTCCAACAGAATACCGCAAACTTTGGAACCTTCCAGCAGTACATCATTAGGCCACTTCAATGCGACATTGACATCTACTTCAACCTCTTCAATGAGTTGGGCCAAGGCGTCATGCACTGCAAGGGCGATAACAAATGTAATCTGGCCAAGACTTGTTGATGGTGCTTGGGGTACGAATAGATACGAGGCAAACAGATTGCCCTCGTAAGAAGTCCAATGCCTTCCCCGGCTTCCGCGTGCATCAGTCTGTCTCCTCGCCAGGACCCAGAGCGGGCCGGTATCACCTGCCTTGGCGGCTGTCAGGCACTCCGTGTTTGTGGAGTCGGTTTCCACCAACTCCCGCAAACGGCATCCGCCAGGCAAGATATTGTCCATATACTAGAAGAACGAAGCTGCAGCAGTTGAGGTCGCGTTCAGGACCGGTCCTGCAAACAGATAAAAGAATGCAACAAACACGCCTGAAGCTGCCAAAACAACTTTCAACTCGCCGGTCATGGGCAAGAAGTTTTCTGCCGGCTCATCAAACCACATGATCTTGATAACTCGCAGATAGTAGAAGGCACCGACTACGCTTGCGAGCACACCGATTATGGCCAGCGCAAACAGATTTGCCTCAATGGCGGCAACAAACACAAAATACTTTGCAAAGAATCCGGCGAGAGGTGGAATACCCGCCAGCGAGAACATGAGAATAGTCAGGAACAATGCCATCAACGGATTGCGAGAACCCAAGCCGGCAAGGTCGTTGATGTTGGTTACCATGCCACCCTTCCGGCGCATTGCCAGAATGCATGCAAAGGTTCCAACCGTCATCACCATGTAGATCAGCATGTATACGATCACACCGTTCACACCTGATTTTGTTCCAGCAGCCAATCCAACTAGCGCAAATCCCATATGCCCGATGGAGGAATAGGCCATCAGTCTCTTGATGTTTGTCTGGCCGATTGCCGCAAACGCGCCCAAAACCATGGATGCAATTGAGATGAATACGATGATCTGTTGCCAGTCTGGTGTCACAGGCTCAAATGCGCCCATGACAACCCGGACCAGCAGGGCCATGGCTGCAATTTTAGGAGCAGCAGCAAAGAATGCTGTTACCGGGGTCGGCGCGCCTTCATAAACATCCGGTGTCCACATATGGAACGGAACTGCGGAGATTTTGAACGCAAGACCTGCCAGAATGAATACGAGGCCAAATACGAGCCCAACGGACCGTCCTGCCCCCGCCACGGCCGAAGCAATTCCTTCAAACCCGACATGGCCGGTAAAGCCATAGACCAACGTCATCCCGTATAAAAGCATCCCAGAGGATAGCGCTCCAAGGACGAAGTATTTCAGCCC
>JBPCWJ010000079.1:0-15445 GCA_051009635.1 Rhizobiaceae bacterium | reverse complement strand
GTCATCAACGGCTCGAATTCCGTGTCCGGTGGTAGTGCCGCCATGATCCGTTGACGATATTCCTTGGCCTGTGTGGCGGTCACGACAGGTGGTATCAGATTGGGCATGATGATCCCCCTGCCAAAATGCGCTGCGGTATGCTCTGCTACCGCTTCAAGCATTTCACCATCACGCAAATGAAGGTGCATGTCATCGGGTCTGGTAATTGTCAGTCTACCGGTCAAATCAAAAATCCAGCTTCAATAATTTCCGGTCTGTCTTATTCTTCGGCTGATTGGGTAGCAAGTGATTTTGCCTGCTTGCGGAATGATATTGGAATTAACGCTCATTCGCGCTACCCATAAGGAATAGTTCAAAGATTGAATCAGGCGCTCCATGAGGGACAATCATGAACATCACCACTAACAAGACTGCCGCCAATTTCCAGCCGGTAATGGCGGTTGATGAATTGTCCCGTTACGTCCAGAAAGTTTTTCCCCAGGCGGATAATTACGGTTGGAGCGTGCAGGATCTTGCTCCGGGAAACATTACGGTAGCAATGGACGCTGGAGACGACCACTTACGTCCGGGGGGAACCGTATCCGGGCCGACCATCTTTGCGCTAGCCGATTTGACTGCCTACCTGCTGGTCCTTGCTCATATCGGTGAAGTCGCGCTGGCTGTCACAACCAATCTTTCGATCAATTTTCTCTCAAAGCCCTTGCCAGGTGCATTATATGCTGAAGGTGGATTGATAAAGCTCGGCAAACGGTTGGCTGTCTGCGAAGTTCATATTCATTCCGCTGGAAGTGAGACCATGATCGCCCAGGCGACAGCAACCTATTCGATCCCGCCGGACAGGCCAATCGGAATGGATAATTAATGTCGGATCACAATCTTCAGGTACATCTCCTTACCTGTGAAGCATTTGCACCTTTCGGCGACGTGATCACCACTGAAGGTGCAGAGAACCTCGTCATCAACAACGGGACGACCACGCGGTTTCACGATCTCGCAAAAGTGGAAACCGCAGGAGAAAGCGCCAGGACCCTCATCAATATCTTTCGAGGCGAACCATTCGATTTTCCCGTGACGATTTCAATGATGGAACGGCATCCGCTTGGCAGCCAGGCATTCATTCCCTTGCACGGTTCGCCGTGGCTTGCAGTGGTAGCAGAAGATGACAACGGAATCCCGGTCCGGCCGATCGTCTTTCTGGTGACGCCGGACAAGAGCGGTTATATCGGCGTGAACTACGCGGCCAATGTCTGGCATCACCCGCTTATTTCTCTCCAGGCACAAAGCGATTTTCTGGTTGTTGACCGGGGTGGGGACGGAAACAATCTGGAAGAATATTTTTTTGACGAGCCCTATCAGATTTCTCCGCTGGCAGCAGTGTGAATCGCAGTCAGTATCTCCGCCATTGTCAGGGCGGCGATAATTTCCGGCCGCTTGTCCTTGACCTGCTTTCCACCAATGGGACAGACAAGTTTTTCAGCAATCAAACGATCATATCCATTCTCGTTGAGCCAGTTGAGAAAGACCGCCCGCTTGGTTGCCGATCCGATCATGCCGCAATAGCAAGCGTCCCCCCGCTTTAGCGCCTCTGCAGTAATAAGGAAATCGAGCGAATGTTCATGCGTCATGGTCACAAATGAACTGCCGGGCTTTGCATCGTGCACAATTGCCTCGGGAACTGCGGCCAGCCGGGTATTTATCTCCTCGCCTGCCTTTGCAATCGCGTCTTCCCGGGTATCGATCAACATGGATTCCACCGGCACATGTGTAAGCAAGGACGCTAGCGCAAGACCGGTATGACCCGCGCCAAACACATAGACTGAATGCAATTCGCGACGTGCTTGCAACGCGGATTCTTCAAGCAATTGCAGGGATCCATCATCTGCGAGCTGAAAATACAGTTGTACCCGCCCACCGCAGCACTGACCGATTTCCGGCCCCAACGGAATATCCTGATTGGCGGAGCTTTCGCCATTGGTGATCATTTTCCGGGCCCGATCCATGGCCAGCCATTCCAGTTGGCCGCCTCCAATTGTCCCGCAGATTGCTTCAGTAGTGACGCCCATCACGGTTCCCGATTCGCGCGGAGCGGAGCCATCGGTCTTCTGGACATGGACCAGAATTACCGGTTCGCCGGCGTTGAACCGGTCCCGGATCTTCTCAAAATCCGCATATGAGATTGCCAAATCGCGCATTGTTTATCTACTGTGCCAACATGCCCATCATTTCGTCAAATTGCTTCTGCAGGGCTTTGAAATCGTGCCAGCTACAACTATCCCGCATATTTGGAAACGCTCTATGAAATTACTGTTCCGGATCATTCTCTTTGCAGCTGTTTTCATTGCCCCCTTTCACGGTCAGAATTCATCAGCACAACAGGTAAATAAGAAACGCGTTGAGGGTCAGTTCAAACAGTGGCTTGCCAAGGATTTGTATCCCAAGGCTGCGGCCAATGGCGTCTCTCGACAGAGTTTCAACAAGGCGCTGTCCGGGGTGACAATCAACTGGAAGCTGCCCGATCTGGTGCCGCCCGGCTCATCAGCCAACAAGCCAAGAAAGCAGACCCAGGCCGAATTCCGGGCCCCATCCCGTTATTTTGCAAAGAATACGGTTGATGGGGTTGTGGTGGGGGGCAAAAACAGGCTTGCCCGCCACAAGGATCTGCTGAACCGTCTGGAGAAAAAGACCGGTGTTCCGGGAAGGACAGTTGTAGCAATCTGGGGCCGTGAATCTGCCTTTGGAAATGCAAAAATCCCGCACAACGCATTTCAGGTTCTGGCAACCAAGGCATTCATGTCCACTCGCAGGGAATTGTTTGAACGTGAATTACTGGCTGCCCTTGTCATGGTGGAAAAGGGCACATCTGCCAAGCTGATGAAGAGTTCATGGGCAGGTGCGCTAGGACAGCCGCAATTCCTGCCCAGTTCCTATCTCAAATATGCGGCCGACGGAGACGGCAACGGCAAGGCCGATATATGGAATTCGGAAGCAGACACGCTGGCATCAATTGCAAACTATCTGGCTGCCAATGGCTGGGTGGCGGGCCGTGATTGGGGTTTTGAGGTGAAAGTACCTGCGTCGGTTTCCTGCGCGCTTGAGGGTCCTGACAACGGCCGCCCAATTGCTGAATGGCAGGCAATGGGCATCGAGCGGACCAGTGGCAGACCCTTCCCGGCAAATGAGATCAATGAAGAAGGCTTTCTGATGATGCCTGCGGGCCGTTTTGGACCGGCATTTATCGTCACTCCAAATTTTTATGTGTTGAAGGCCTATAATGAAAGTGATCTCTACGCATTGTTTATCGGTCATGCCGGTGACCGCATGGCTTTTAACAGCGCACCGTTTAATGCAGGTTGGGGCAAAACGGACAAGATGCTGCGCTCCGACATTGCAAAGTTTCAACGCCATCTGGAAAGTCTCGGCCATGACGTTGGCGGCGCAGACGGCCTGCCCGGCTTCAAGACACGTCGCTCGATCGGCAAATGGCAGGAAACCAAAGGCATCAAGTCTACCTGTTTCCCTTCGAACACCCTGGTCCGTTCGGTGAAATGATACCTGTTTCAGGATCCTGACCCTAGTATTTAAGGCTAATTTCGTATCCACCACTCTTGCCCTCTTACCGTGAGTGCGCCAATGTATGGTTCCCCGAATGCTTGCACTGGTCCGAAGAGATCGTAATTCACATAAAAAATTCGGGAATCGAGGACAGGGTGTTCTGCACCCGGATTTTGGGAGGAATTCATGACAACCGTATCCATGACGGTGAACGGCAAAGAGGTGTCCGCCGATGTTGAGGACCGCACCCTGCTTGTCGACTACATCCGTGAGAATCTTAAGCTCACCGGTACTCATGTCGGGTGCGACACATCGCAATGTGGCGCCTGCGTGGTTCATGTTGACGGCAAGGCAGTAAAGGCCTGCACCATGCTTGCTGCGCAGGCTGCTGGCAGCGAGGTGGTAACGATCGAAGGTCTCGCGAACGGAAGCGAACTTCACCCGGTGCAAGCTGCTTTCCATGAACACCATGGTCTGCAATGCGGATTCTGCACACCGGGAATGATCATGACGGCTGTCGACATGATTGAGCGCGCCAAGGCTAATGGCCGGAAACTCGATGAAGAGACAATCCGTAGCGAACTCGAAGGCAATATCTGCCGCTGCACCGGCTATCACAATATTGTCCGCGCGATCGAAGCTGCTGCCGGATAGTCAGCTTGGATTTATCCTGATTTACGAGATGAATTGACCAGCGCGACAGGTGAAAAACCTTCAGACGCGGTCCGATGAGGAGGAACGAAATGGGTGTTGAAGGAATTGGCGCACGCGTATTGCGCAAGGAAGATCAGCGTTTCATAACCGGCAAGGGCAGATATACCGATGATTTCAATCGGCCTGGACAGTTGTTTGCTGTCTTTGTCCGTTCGCCGCATGCACATGCTTTGATCAAATCGGTCGACACATCCGCTGCACAATCAAGCGATGGCGTGGAAGCGGTATATACCGGCGCGGATGTGGCCGAGGACGGCCTGGGAGGAATACCTTGCGGATTTGCACCGGGCGGCGGACCGCAAAATGCACCGCCGCGTCCTGCCTTGCTGAAAGACAAGGTGCGGTATGTAGGCGACATGGTTGCGGTCGTAATTGCCGAATCCGTTGCACTGGCCCGCGATGCTGCAGGCAAGGTTGCCGTTGACTATGAGGTGCTGCCTTCAAATACCGATACAGGCAAGGCGATGGATGCCGATACGCCACAGCTTCATGAGGAAGCACCAAACAATGTTGTCATGCATTGGGAGATCGGTGAGGCTGATCCGGTGGAAGCAGCCTTTGCCAAGGCAGACCATGTAACCTCGCTCGACATCATCAATAATCGCAAGGTTCCAAATGCGATGGAACCACGCGCGGCAAATGCTGAATATGATGCGGCGTCTGACAGTTTCACGCTTTATACAACTTCCCAAAACCCACACATTACGCGCCTGCTTCTGGCTGCCTATGTATTGGGAATTTCGGAAGGCAAACTGCGGGTAATCTCGCCTGATGTCGGCGGTGGATTTGGGTCCAAGATTCCATTCTACCCCGAGGAGGCTGTTGTTACCTGGGCATGCCGCAAGATTAGCCGTCCGGTCAAATGGACCTCCGACCGCACAGAAGCGTTTCTGAGTGACACCCATGGCCGTGATCATGTCACAAGGGCCGAACTTGCAATGGACAAGGACGGCAAGTTCCTGGCATTGAAGGTCGATACCAAGGCTAGTCTTGGCGCTTACCTGTCGACTTTCGGAATGCTGAGTTCGACCTATCTGTATGGCACGGTGCTATCGGGTCCCTATGACATCCCGGCCATTCACTGCAAGGTTTCAGGTGTCTTTACAAACACCTGTCCCATCGATGCAGAACGTGGCGCGGGAAGACCCGAAGCAACCTATCTGGTTGAAAGATTGGTGGAAACTGCCGCCCGCGAAACCGGTCTCGGCCTGGTTGAAATCCGCAAGAGAAACTTCATCAAGGAGTTTCCCTACCAGACCGCCGTTGTCCTGCAATATGACACTGGCGACTATGACACCACGCTCGATCTGGCGCTGAACAAGGCAGACTATGCAGGCTTTGAAGCCCGCAAGAAGGAATCTGCCGCCAATGGCAAATTGCGAGGTGTTGGGTTCTCCACCTATATCGAGGCTTGTGGACTGGCTCCCTCAAACATTGCCGGTGCAATTGGCGCGGGGATCGGCCTTTATGAAAGTGCCGAGATCCGTTTCAATCCAACCGGTTCTGTCTCCGTAATGACGGGAACACAGACCCAGGGCCAGGGCCACGAAACTGCATTTGCACAAGTCGTTGCCAGCAAGCTGGGAATCGAGGTCGACAAGGTTGATATAATCCACGGCGATACCGGGTCGGTTCAATGGGGTCATGGCACCTATGGGTCCAGATCACTCGCCGTTGGTGGATCGGCAATTTCAGCAGCCTGCGACAAGGTGATCGAAAAAGCCAAGAAGGTTGCAGCCCATATGCTGGAAGCAGATGCTGCTGATATCACTTTCGAAAATGGCGAGTTCTCGGTGTCGGGTACTGACAAGATGAAAACCATTGGCGAGGTTATACTGACAGCCATGGTGCCGCATGATTATCCACTCTCCGATATGGAGCCGGGACTTGATCAGCGTTCATTCTACGATCCGGCCAATTTCACCTATCCCGCAGGCACCCATATCTGTGAGGTGGAAATTGATCCCGATACCGGCGTCACCGAAGTCGTCAAGTTCACGGCAGTGGATGACTTTGGAAATGTCGTCAACCCGATGATCGTGGAAGGTCAGGTCCATGGCGGTGTCACCCATGGCATCGGCCAGGCGCTCTATGAAAAGGCGCTTTATGATGATGAAGGCCAGTTGGTGAACGCCTCCTACATGGACTATAAAATGCCGCTTGCCGGTGATTTGCCGTCCTTTGAGGTTGGCTACACAAATACGCCCTGTACGCATAATCCGCTGGGCGTAAAGGGATGTGGCGAAGCCGGTGCCATTGCGGCACCTCCGGCGGTAATCAACGCAATTACCGACGCCATTGGCAATAACGATATTGATATGCCGGCCACGCCCCAGCGTATCTGGCAGGTAATCAACGGTTGAGGAGAAACACAAATGTATGAGACCAAATATCACCGTGCCTCCTCTGCTGATGAGGCTGTAAAAATGATTGGCTCCGCCGAGGACGGAATGTTCATTTCCGGCGGACAGACCCTTATCCCGACAATGAAACAGCGGCTTGCCTCACCAAGTGACCTTGTCGATGTTCGGAACATCGGTGCGATGAAGGGTGTGAAGGTGGATGGTAATAAGGTCACCATTGGAGCCGCAACAACCCATGCCGAGGTTGCTTCTTCAAGGGAGCTTCACAAGGCTTGTCATGGCATCAGCGAGCTTGCCGGTCATATTGGCGATCCTGCTGTCAGGCATATGGGTACGATAGGTGGCTCGGTTGCCAATAATGATCCTGCTGCCGATTATCCCGCTGCCCTGTTGGCGCTTGGTGCCGAAATCACCACCAATAACCGGACGATTTCTGCCGATGATTTCTTTACCGGCATGTTCGAAACCGCACTGGAGGAGGGCGAATTGATCACGTCCATCTCCTTCACCGCACCTTCCAAATGCGCCTACAGCAAATTCCCAAACCCTGCCTCGCGCTATGCCATGGCAGGTGTGTTTGTTGCGCAGGGCGATGGCGGTGTCCGCGTTGCGGTTACGGGTGCTGGGTCCGATGGCGTGTTCCGACATTCCGGCATGGAGGACGCGCTTTCATCCAATTGGAGTGCGGACGCTGTTGCCGATGCCGAGGTGGATGAAGCCATGATGTTATCGGACATTCATGGGGATGGCGCATATCGGGCCAATCTGGTCAGGGTGATGGCCAAGCGTGCAGTGGCCGCTGCTGGTTGAACCTGAAATCAGAGAGCTTTTGCGGCGGGGCATCTGTCCCGCCGTATTTTATTGGTAGTAATTTTTGTGATTTCAACGCCCGGTCTTGCAATGCGGACCGCACTCCGTAAGGTCGCGCCATGACCTATGAGCAAATATTTTTATTCAGCCTTTTCGGCATTGTTTTTTTCTTCCTGATATACGGCAAGCCCAGATATGATCTGGTGGCCTTCACCGCGCTGATCATTGCCACGCTAGCAGGCTTCATCAAGCCCTATGATGCCTTTGCCGGATTTGGACATCCTGCTGTCGTCATCATCTCGCTCGTACTGATCATCTCGCGCGGACTGCTTAACTCGGGCGCAGTAGAGGCCATCGCCACCCGTATACTGGATCATGAGCGCCCGGTCTCTGCCCATATCGGCATACTTTCTGTGGTTGGGGCCGGATTGTCGGCGATTATCAACAATGTGGCGGCACTGGCCCTGTTGATGACGGTCGATATGGAAGCTGCCCGCAAGGCTGGCCGTGCACCCTCAAGAACCCTCATGGCGCTTTCCTTTGCAACAATTCTGGGTGGCATGATCACACTGATCGGCACACCGCCAAACATTGTTATTTCGCAATATCGCCAGCAGGCACTTGGCGAGCCGTTCCAGATGTTCGATTTCTCACCGGTAGGGCTAGTGGTCGCCGGTGTGGGCATTTTGTTCGTTGCCCTGATCGGCTGGCGCTTTGTGCCCGAACGTGAAGACAAGCACGCTGGAGAAGAGGGCGAAAGCGGCCTGTTCATTGCCGAAGCCCGGCCTCGCGCTAAATCCAAATCAATCGGTATCGTTGTTAGTGAACTTCTGCCATTGGCAAACGACAAGGATATCCACATTCTGGGTCTTGTTAGGCGTGGCAAGCGTTTGCGTGGCTTCGCCCATAATGAGGAAATCCGCAAAAGCGATTATCTGGTTCTGGAGGGCGAACCCAAGGCAATTGAGGAGTTTATCGGCGCTGCCGAACTGGACTATTCCGGTTCTGAAAAACATGGCGGCATGGCCAGCGCCTCTCTCGTTTTGCAGGAAGTGATCATACCGGAAAATTCCAGACTTATTGGTAGAAGCGCAAAGGACGTCCGGCTTCAATACCGGTTTGGGGTCACCCTATTGGGCGTTTCGCGTGAAGGACGCAATTTTCGCCAGCGTGTGCGTGAACTACCGCTGAAATCAGGCGACATGCTCCTTTTATTGGGACCCGCCAAGGAACTCGCTACCGTATCAAACTGGCTCGGCGTATTCCCGATTGCCAAACGCGAAACGGCGGTCTTGCAAAGAAATCGCGCCCTTATGTCCGGCCTGCTATTTGCACTGGCGATTGGTGCTTCCGTCGCAGGCTTTGCCGAGTTGACGATTACGCTAGCGGCCTGCGTCATCGGTTATGCCGCGCTCGGCATTGTTGGTGGTTCCGAAATCTACGAAACAGTGGAATGGAAAGTTATTGTTCTGCTTGCCTCGCTGATACCGCTCAGTGCCGCGCTGGAGGAGTCCGGAGGTACGCAATTGATAGCCAATACAATTGTGTCTGCAACCGATGGCTGGCCCGCCTGGTCAGTCCTGTTGGTCCTGATGGCAATTACCATGACGCTGTCGGATTTTCTGAACAATGTCGCCACTGCGCTGATTGCTGCGCCGATTGGTCTTAACGTGGCCAACTCCATTGGTGCATCACCCGATGCATTCTTGATGGGTGTTGCGGTTGCTGCATCCTGCGCTTTCCTGACGCCGATTGGTCACAAGAACAATACAATCATCATGGGGCCGGGCAGCTACCGGTTCGGCGACTATTGGTATATGGGCCTGCCATTGGAACTTCTGGTATTGGCGGTCTCGGTTCCGGCAATCCTGTTTTTCTGGCCTCTATAGATCAGGTTTTCAGAAGCTTGTTTCTCGCCGCTTCATATTCGCGGGTCAATCGCCCGACAAGATCGGCTGTTGATTCAACCTTCTTGACCGCGCCAATCCCCTGTCCTGAACCCCAAATGTCTTTCCAGGCCTTGGCTTCCGTTGTTCCGCCTGAACCAAAATCCATTTTCGACGGATCGCTCTTTGGCAGGTTTTCGGGATCAAAGCCCGCATTGACAATTGACGGGCGCAGATAGTTTCCTGATACGCCGGTAAATAAATCGGTATAAACAATGTCATCGGCACCGCTTTGCGCGATACATTCCTTGTACTCTTCATTCGCCCGCGCTTCATTCGTGGCGATAAAGGGGGAGCCGATATAGGCAAGGTCCGCACCCATTGCCTGCGCAGCCAGTACAGCGCCGCCATTGGCGATGGCACCCGACAGCAATAACGGCCCGTCAAACCATTCCCGGATTTCCTGTACCAGCGCGAAAGGGGAAAGCGTACCGGCATGGCCTCCCGCACCCGCTGCGACCGCAATCAAGCCGTCTGCTCCCTTGCGGATGGCTGAATTGGCATGCCGGTTGTTGATGATGTCGTGCAATACGATACCGCCATAGGAATGGATTGCCTGATTGACTTCAGGCACCGCACCCAGCGATGTGATGACAATCGGCACCTTATGCTTGACGCAAAGTTCCAGGTCCTGCTCCAGCCGCTTGTTCGATTTGTGAACGATCTGGTTCACCGCGAAAGGAGCTGTTTTTGCTTCGGGATGATCCTGCCTGTGTTTATCCAGCTCACTGGTAATTTCGCTCAGCCATTCATCAAGCTGGGAAAGCGGGCGCGCATTCAATGCCGGAAACGAGCCAACAACACCTGCCTTGCATTGTGCAAGTGTCAGTGCCGGATGCGATATGATGAACAGCGGGGCTCCAACAACCGGGATTACAAGCCGGTCTTGCAGAATTTCGGGGATTGGCACGGTCTGGTTCTCGCTTGAAATTGCGCTTATGGAGTCTGGGATCCTGATTACAGGCGCATTGGAACGTAACAGCAGATCATTCAAATGAAAATGCTTGCTGAAAATCTTGTCGCAGCAAATATGGGTAAAACAACCCACTGCCAGATTGCATTATAAGAGCAACAGGATAAAAGGTAGAACTGTGGAGCCTGGCAGGTGGATCGGGATTTTGTGAACAAGACTGCGTGCGGCAGTTTAAACCACAAGCGGGCCGTGGATGTGGATTATTTGATTCATTTACAAGTTTCACGCAATAATTATTGGATCGTCACTTAGGGGATACAGCTAATTTGGCGGACTTCGAGGGGTTAATTCGCCAGGCACTTGCCAGGCAGGACGCATCAGACCCGGCTGTACGCGAACAGATTTATCAGGCTTCGCGCAATGCATTTGCGCGAATGATTGCTGGTGCCGGTCCGCAACCGCCCCACGCCATCCAGTATCAAAAGGATGCGCTTGAAAACTGCATAAACCGTATTGAGGCGAGCTATCAGCCGCCTCCCCAGCCGGAAGTTCCACCCGAGCCCGTTAGTGTTGAACCGGAACCGGTTGCCCCGCAACCTGCACCTGTCCAGGATGATTTTGCTTCTGCTCCTGATCCTGTTGCCGGGGAATTCACCGATGGCTCGGAACCTTTCCCGGAGCCAGATTTTGCAGACCCCGAATTTCCGGAGACAGAAGAATACCTCCCCGAGGATGAGAATGACCTCTTTCTTGAAGAGGCCGCACGGGCCAATTCGATGATTGAAGGTGGGGGGATTCGCAGACCGCTTGCCATATTTGCCTTCCTTTGCCTGCTGTTGATAACCGGCTGGCTGATTTATACGCTGATTAACATGTTGTCTCCGGGCACTGTCACGCAAACCGGAGTTGATGACCCAATACCCGAATTGATCCAGAATACGCAGACAGAGGCCGAGGCAAATACGCCCTTTATTACAATTCTCTCGCCCTCGGATACGGAAGCCCTTGAAACCTCTGGCCGGGGTCGGGCCCAGATTATCAACCAATCCAATCTGGACCTGATCAGGCTGACATCTGTCAGGTCGCGGCAAAATCTGGCCCAATCAGCACAGCCGATTCTGATCAACATCAGTCCAGGAGTCATGGAACAAATTGCCGGCAGGCGTGTAACCGTAGAAATCCTGGCCAAGTCAGGTGGTTCCGGCCCGGCGACATTCTCGATTTCCTGCATTTTCAACAATGCTGAAGCCTGTGGTCGCAAGCGCTTCAGGATTGGCCTTCAGCCCGAGGCGATTGTATTTGCCCTGAATGTGCCGCAGGAAAGTTCCGCGGCAGAAGGCGCACATTTCGCCTTGAACACGGATATAACAGGTTCCGCATCCATCACCGGTCAGGGTGATGTAGTCGATATCCTCTATGCCAGATTACGGCTTACCGACGGCTAGGATTGGTGTCGGCCAATCGTTCAATCGTCAAAATCTTCTGCAGGCAGGACAATATTGCGATCAATATCACCAATCTTCTTCCTGCTTTTGCCTTCATAGTCGAGCGCATCGAGAACATGCCTGATGGAGTTGATGCGGGATCGCCTTTTGTCATTGGCGCGAATGACGCACCAGCGAACCTCGTCAACATCCGTGTGCTTGAACATCTTGTCACGGGCCTTTGTGTACTCATCCCATTTCGATAACGCCTTGATGTCGATGGGTGAAAGCTTCCAGACCTTCAGCGGATCATGGCGGCGCGCGTGAAACCGCTCCAATTGTGTTTCCTGCCCGATATTCAGCCAGAACTTGAAGAAGTGGATTCCCTCGCGCTTGATCATCTTCTCGAATTTCGGCGCCTCACCAAGAAATGATTCATGCTGCTCCTTGGTGCAGAAACCCATTACCGGCTCGACGCCTGCCCTGTTGTACCAGGACCGATCAAAAAGGATCATTTCTCCAGACGTCGGAAAATGATTTACATATCGCTGGAAATACCATTGCCCCTGCTCCTTGTTTGATGGCTTGGGCAGGGCAACAGACCGCACAATACGGGGATTAAGGTTTTCGCGAAACCGTTCGATTGTCCCGCCCTTGCCTGCAGCGTCGCGGCCTTCAAACAGGATCATTACCCGTTGGCCGGTTTCACCCAGCCAATATTGCACCTTGACCAGCTCTTCCTGCAGATCTTCAAGCGCGTGTTTGTATTCTTTCTCATCCAGTCTCTTCTCATAGGGATATCCGCCAGCAGTAAAGGCATTGTCTTCAACCCAACCCGGTAATTTTGGATCATCCAGATCAAACGATCTTTTCTTACCATCAATATGCAATTCAACTACTGGTGCATCGGCAATCTTCATATTGTTTGTCCCGCCTGGATTGGAGTTTGAGAAATAATTGGTTGGCCTCAATACTTATCATTTGGATATTCGACTCTACCAGTCTATTTAGGACCCGGCCCTAACCATTTTATGGGCCCCGCTTTCAGATAAACTGGCTGGATTCGGGCGCAAACCCCGTTCTTTGTCAATAAAAGCTGCAACAAAAAATGTCCCTCGATCAAGTTCCATCAGTCAGCACAGATTCGATAAGTTCCAGGCTGTACAAGGCACGCTGGGTTCTGTTGGCAGCGGCAGTTTTCTTTCTTGGTTTGGCGATGTCGGCAGAAAATCTGTGGCGGGAGTGCCTGGCAGGATTTGGCGTCATTTTGATTGCGTCACTAATGCCGTCACAATCCGGTACAGATGTCACGCAGCAATCGCAAAAATCCCCGACCGCGCGGACCTGGCCTGATCTGGGGATGAAATCCGTTTGTGACGCGCTGGGTCATCCCGCCTATATTCTGGATGGAACAGGTAATCTGCGATATGCAAATGATGCAGCAGAGGCCGCTTTTGGCGCGGCATCAACCGGGGATCCTATCAGCTACAAGTTTCGCAGACCCGAGATCGCGCGCGTACTTGCTGAGGGAATTGAAAAAGGTCAACCTGCTGAAATCGAATATCACGATACCAGCCCGCCAGAGCGCTGGTACTGGATGTCGATTACACCAGTTCCCGGCGCCGGGCAGGAGGGAAAGGACGCTGAATTCTTCCTGCTTTCCTTTGTTAATCTGACAGAGGCGAAGCGTTCTGAACAAATGCGCTCGGACTTTATTGCAAATGCCAGCCACGAACTGCGCACACCTTTGGCGTCCTTGCGTGGATTTGTTGAAACGCTGCAGGGGCCTGCGGCTGATGATCCGAAAGTCACCAAGGAATTTCTGACCGTCATGCTTGGTCAGGCTGAACGAATGTCGCGCCTGATTGATGATTTGCTTTCTCTCAGCAAGATCGAAATGAAGGCCCATCTGCGTCCCTCGGACAAGGTGGACCTGGTATCAATCCTGCGTCATGTTGCCGACTCGCTGAAACCATTGGCCGAGAATCTGGGGGTCGATATCAAACTCGATTTTCCCCGGTCCAAACTGATTGTGGAAGGTGATCGCGACGAGCTGGTACAGGTATTTGAGAACCTTCTCGAAAACGCTTTGAAATACGGTCAATCAGGCGGCAAGGTTGATATATCCGGCGAATTGAAATCAACAGATACAGGTGAGAATGCGGTCGAAATCTTTATCCGCGATTTCGGTCCGGGAATACCGGAAGAACATCTACCCAGGCTGACGGAGCGATTCTACAGGGTGGATGTTGAATCAAGCCGGGAGAAACAGGGAACCGGGCTAGGTCTCGCGATAGTCAAGCATATTCTGACCCGGCATGCCACGCGGCTCAATGTCAGTTCAACGCTCGGGGAAGGGGCTGCCTTTGGAGTGGAGTTTGAGCTACCAGAGCAAGATGAACTTGTGGATTGATCAGGAAAACAGAATATATTTCAACAATTTAAACTGTCACATTAGTGATAGCTTTTTGTCATAAAACGACAATGCACTGGCAATAGTGTCTGCCACGTCAGCGAGGCGGGGCAGTAATTGGTAACGCCTCCTTTAATCTGGTGCCGGGAAAGCCCGGTATCGCCTTTTTTGCACACGAAATCGGAGAGATCCCATGAAATTTAAAACTCTCGCAACCATTGCACTTGGCGCATTCGCGATTACTGTCGCCGGTCAGGCTCAGGCCCGTGACCAAATCCAGATTGTTGGTTCTTCCACAGTATTCCCGTTCTCAACCGCCGTGGCTGAGGCGTTTGGCCAGAAAGCTTCTTTCAAGACCCCGGTTGTTGAATCGACAGGAACTGGTGGCGGAATGAAACTGTTCTGCGCGGGTGTTGGCGCAAATACGCCTGACATCACCAATGCATCCCGCCGGATCAAGGACAAGGAATTCAAGCTTTGCGGTGAAAACGGCGTAACACCGGTTGAAGTCAAGATTGGCTTTGACGGTATCGTTCTCGCAAATTCGAAAAGCGCTCCCGTTCTGAACCTGACAATGGATCAGATTTACAACGCACTGGCTAAAAATGTGGTTGTTGACGGCAAGGTTGTCGAAAATCCCTATCAGAATTGGTCTGACATCGATGCTACATTGCCTGTAGCCAAGATCGAAGTGCTCGGCCCACCGCCAACTTCAGGCACACGTGACGCATTTGTTGAACTTGTCATGGAAGAAGCCTGCCCGAAAGAAGTTGAGGAAATGGCAGAAAAGGGCAAGGCCTGCACCCAGATGCGTGAAGATGGCGCTTTCATCGAAGCTGGTGAAAACGACAATCTGATGGTTCAGAAGCTCGAAGCCAATCCTGCCGCTGTCGCAATCTTCGGTTTCTCCTTCCTTGATCAAAATGCCGACAAGATCCAGGGTGCGGTCATCGGTGGTGTCGCTCCTGAATTCGAGAAAATCGCCGCTGGCGATTATGGAATTTCCCGCTCACTCTACTTCTATGTGAAGAAAGAGCATGTTGGCACAATTCCCGGAATTGCTGAATTCGTGGCTGAGTTTGTTGATGAAGGTACCTGGAGTGAAGATGGCTACCTTGTAGACAAGGGTCTTATTCCTCTCCCGGACGGCGACCGCGAGATGGTCGGTTCTGATGCAAAGCAGCTCAAGCCGCTTTCCATGTAATCCATATGGCAATCTGTCCGGCCGGTGACTTCATCCGGCCGGACTTTTTCGATAACTCTTGATCGTCAATCGCTTACAGGCCGCGCCATGATTTTCTACCTGGTAC
>JBPCWJ010000078.1:0-6588 GCA_051009635.1 Rhizobiaceae bacterium | reverse complement strand
ATATCGTTACAGACCGCAACCGGACGCTCCTTGCCGAAGGATATGGTTTTCATGCGATTTGCCTTGACGCCGCGCGTTGCCAGATAATCACGAACCGCAGCGGCACGCCTTGCACCCAAGGCCAGATTGTATTCCCGTGTACCTCGCTCATCCGCATGACCTTCGATCGTGATGGGGTAATTGCCATAACGCGAAAGCCATTGCGCCTGCTTGTCGAGCGTAGTCCGTGCCTGCGCCGTCAGATTTGTCGAATCTGTTGTAAAAAACACGCGGTCACCGACATTGACAGTAAAGTCCTGCTCGGAACCGGGCGTGGCATTGTTTAGGCCCAGTCCGCCTGCATTGTCAGGAAGGGATTGTTTTGCACAACCGCTGACAGCAAGCACCAAAGCAAGAGCCATGATGACCGGCGAATATGAATTGGACGAGGCGCGCGCCATAATCCCCTACTCCTTTATGGAATTTCTAAACCCCTCAATAACCATATCTGGGTAAAGAGCCAGCAAATAAACAAGGTTAATTATTGGTTTCCCCGATGTCTGCGATCATGTAACCGCAGATCAGCCTGTATTTCTATAGTCACGCCAATTTGTCAAAATGGCGGCACGAAGTTATTTCCTTCGATCAAGTTTTCGGCAACTTGAAACTCTATTTGAGCAATGGCGACCAGGCAGGGTCTGAACCGAAGCCCTCCACGCCGATAAGCCGTTCATTATATCCTGTCAGGTCTATGGAATAGAGGCTTGGACCGCCATTTTCGCCCGGCGCTTCACGGAAAAACATGAGCACCCTGCCATTTGGTGCCCAGGTTGGTCCTTCATTGTGATATCCTTCAGTCAGGATACGTTCACCTGTTCCGTCAGGCTTCATGACACCAATGGCAAATTTTCCGCCAAATAATTTTGTGAAGGCAATTATGTCTCCCCTTGGAGACCAGACCGGTGTGGAATAACTTCCGGGCCCGAATGAAATACGCTGCTGATTGGTACCATCGGCGTTCATGGTGTAAAGCTGCTGTCTTCCGCCCCTGTCTGATTCAAAAACAATTTTCGTCCCATCCGGTGAGTATGAGGGTGCGGTGTCGATTGCAGCAGTATCGGTCAGCCGCATTGTCGCACGCGAACCCAGATCCATGGTGTAAATGTTGGAATTGCCGCCCTGCTGAAGGCTCATGATGATTTTCTGGCCATCGGGAGAAAATCTCGGGCTGAATGTCATGCCGGGAAAATTACCGACAATTTCCCGCTGGCCGGTCTCAATCTGCAGCAGATAGACCCTCGGATTTCCACCCTCAAACGACATATAGGTGATTTCCTGGCGGGTCGGAGAAAATCTCGGTGTAAGCACCAACGAACGGCCATCGGTCAGCGTTCTCGAATTCGCGCCGTCCTGATCCATGATTGCAAGCCGCTTGATCCGGCTATTCTTTGGGCCGGCCTCGGATATGTAGACAATCCTTGTATCAAAATACCCTTTTTCACCGGTCAGCTTTTCATAGATCGAATCGGCAATGATATGAGCAACACGGCGCCAGTTTTCCGGGCGTGTAAAGAATTGCTGACCTATTAGCTGATCACCGGAGAATACATCCCACAACCGGAATTCGGTACGTAGCCTGCCATCAGGCTCACGAACCACCTTTCCCATGACCAGCGCCTGGGCATTAATAACCCGCCAATCTTCAAACCTTGGAATTGCGTCTGGTCCGGTTGCCTTGTCAATGAAGGCTGCCTTTTCGATTGGCTTGAACAGGCCCGAGTTCACAAGATCAGCCTGGACTACATCGGCAATATCCTGGGCCACGGCATCGCCGGCAAAACTCGTAATGGCGATCGGTAACGGTTCGACATTGCTTTTTGACAGATCAATTTCGACAAGCGCATTCGCAGACCGAGCTGAGATTATCAGGATCAGTACCACGAATAATTGGAACCCAATTCGTGACAAATTTCGCAGGGTGTCGGTCAACATTGGCTTTCGCTCGCCTGTCATGGTCATCAACGTTTTGTATTTCATGATTTTTGCTAGAAGTCCCGGGGTTCGAAATTAATTTTCACATCTTTCCAGGTTTCGTACTTGTCTCCGGGTAGCACGTCTGAAAAATCGCAATTGCGGCGGTTGAGGTTTCGCATCAAGCTGCTTTCCACAGCTCGCGAATGCGCAGGGTTGGCCAGTCCCGAAACACTGATATCAGCAATATCATCCATGTAGCCCTCCCGCGCCATTCGAAGCAATACGGTCACGCGCAGATTTTCAAGATCCACAAATGACGGCAGGCTCCAGCATTGACTCACCCGCCCCTTGAGAGCGTCATATTCGCCCCGTGTCAACTGCGGAGCCGAATTTGCCTGAGGATCACCGATTGATGCGACCCGCTGCTCGCGCCTTGCACCACCTGCCGTATTATCCTGTGTGTTCAGCAACTGACCGATCTTGTCGGTTACTTCCTTGCGGTTTTCTGTCGACGTTGCAGTTTTCTTGCGCTTTACCTCTTCGGGCTTTTTTCGTTCCTTGGTCTTGGCAGCCTTGGCTTTGGGCCTGTCTGCCGGTGCTTTGGAAGGTACCGGTGTTTCGGTCGGGCTGATCAAATCATTGTCAGGATCAATTGCCGGGAGACCTTCATCAGGCTGAACCTCTTCAATCAGCGGTGTTTTGGTCTCATTCAAACTGGCAACTTCGGTTGTCGGCACCGGCGTTTCTGTGTCGTCCGGCGCTTTGACCGGATCTTTTTCTACTTCCTCTGCCTTAACAACCTTCTCAGCCTTTGGCGCCGCCGATGTTTTTTCTGTATCCAGCGTCTTGTCGGTTACAATACCTTCCCGGCTGCGGCTGTCTTCTCTGGCTTCACCGGCATTTATTGCATCTTCAATGGTCTGTGGACGTTGGCTCGGCAGGGGCGCGGGAACAGGATCAACATCGGCTTTCTTTTCGCCTTTCCCCGACTCGGCATCGCTATCAATGGCAAAATCGACCTCCACGCCCTGATCTTCCAGGGCAATGAGCGGTGCTGGCGTGGAAAATGATGCAAGGGCAAGCGCAATTACCGCGCTGTGCATTGAGGCCGAAACTGTGATGCTGAACTTCATTGCTCATTCACCGGCAAACCGAAAATCTACCTATTGTCCATCCTGTGGGAGACTTGAAAGCGTAATCTTCTTGAACCCCGCGGTGGAAATATCGGCCAGAACGCGGGCAATTACATCATAGGCAACTGCTTTGTCTCCACGTACGAAAATTCTTGTTTCCTCACCCGCGCGGTTTTCTGAAATTGCACGCAATTTCGCAACAATTTCATCCTCGCCAATTTCAGATTCCTGAAGGAATATCCTGCCCTCACCGTCAACCGAAATCGTCAGTGGTTTCGTATCGGCATTGACCGCTCCGGCATTCGTTTTTGGCATGTCCAACGGAACACCAACGGTCAGTAGCGGGGCTGTGACCATAAAAATGATCAAAAGAACCAGCATTACATCGACAAATGGCGTAACGTTGATTTCGCTCATCGGCTGATGGCGGCGCTTGCGTTTTGAACCGCGTCCACCCGATCCATTTTTGCTCATTGCCATTGCCATTCAGCTATCCAATACTTCTCTTCCGGGTTTCCCTTGATCAATGGGGCTGCAATCAACCAGCTCTCGCACCCTGCCTGCTCTTCTCATCAATCTGTCGCGAAAGTATGGCGGAGAACTCGTCTGCAAAGGCTTCCATCCTGCCGGTGATCTTGCCGACATCAGATGAAAACTTGTTATAGGCGATAACAGCGGGGATCGCCGCCAAAAGCCCCAGTGCCGTTGCCAGAAGGGCTTCGGCAATACCGGGCGCGACTACTGCCAGGTTCGTCGACTGGGAACCGGCAATCGCCTGAAACGAGGTCATGATACCTACAACGGTTCCGAAAAGGCCCACAAAGGGCGCTGCCGATCCGGTCGTTGCGAGAAACATCAGCCTCTTTTCCAGCCTTTCGCTTTCGCGAACCAGGGCGACATCCATCGCTTTTTCAATTCGCATCTGCAGTCCGATGGGTGAACTTGCACCACGTTCATAACTCTTTTTCCACTCCCGCATTGCTGCAACAAACAAGGCTGCAAGGCCGGTTGGTGTCCGGTCAGAAAGGGATCTGTAAAGCTCTTCAAGGCTTTGACCCGACCAGAAGACATTCTCGAACCGGTTCAGCTGCCTTTTGGTCCGTGCATACAGGAACATCTTGTCGAGGATGATCGCCCAGCTCCATACAGAAGCGACCATCAAACCTATCATGACAATCTTGACGACCGTGCCCGCCTGAACAAACAGGTCCATGAGCGTCACGCTCGCTGCCGGACCGCCAAGTCCTGTAACTTCTACGCCCTGCGCCATTGCAGGCGCGATGCCGAATAATCCCATCCCGTCCATGGATGTTCGCCTCACAAAATCGATAATTTGCCGACCCGCTTCATCAGCCGGTACGTCAGCCAATTCATGGGTAAATTTTGCCCGCCCGTTTTGCGCATGATTTGCGCTTGCCCGTAAGATTAGGGTACTGACCCTGGACACTTACAAAACTCTGTGCCCGGAAAATCTGATAAACATGGTCAAAGCGTGGCGCAACAAGCCATCGCCCTTACTATTCGCAGATTAAGCCCTCTTTAAGGTTAAAAAAACGTAAGGAATTCAATCCTGACGGCCGATCGGACGCCCTGATCCTGATTACAGAAAATTGCCTTTACCCCAGCCTAGCCTTCCTCTTCACCGGTTAATTTTGCCCGCAAATCGTCCGGAAAACGCTTTGCCCCGCCTCCATGATTGATGAACGCCACCTCGACATCCGCCCCGCATAACATGGTTTCGCTGCCATCCGCTTCAACCCGCAGGACTTCCTGACGCAGGAAAGAACGCGCGCCCGTCAGCTTGTTGAGCAGGGTACGGACAAGCAGCAGATCATCAATTTTCGCTGGTGGCCCGAATTTGAGCGCCATCCTGTGTATCGCAAACGCGCTATCATCGTGCTCAAGGTCTGTGTGAAATATCTCCAGATGCCGCAGCCACTCCGTGCGCGAACGCTCCATATATTTCAGATAGTTGGAATGGTAGACAACACCGGAAAAATCGGTGTCTTCATAATAGACACGCACTTCCATTTCGTGCCCGTTCTCGATCAGCCTGTTTGCAAGCCCGGTTCTGTCGCGGTTTGGTTTCATCACGCCTTGCTACCAGTTCACGGTTCCATTGTCATCGGGGAAACTTGGACCTTATTCCTCGTCAAACAAGCCGATTTGCGCGGCGGTCAGATTGGCAGGAGCCGGCATTCCGAGATGTTTCCAGGCATTGGCAGTCAGAATTCGCCCGCGTGGCGTACGCTGAATGAAACCATGCTGGATCAGATAGGGTTCGATAATGTCCTCAATGGCATCGCGTGGCTCGGAAAGTGCTGCAGCAATTGTCTCAATTCCAACCGGTCCACCGCCAAAATTATTGGCGATCTGGTCAAGATAGCGCCGATCCAGTTGATCCAGCCCCATCGCATCAACTTCAAGCCTGACAAGCGCCTCATCGGCAACTTTTGCGTCCACCGTGGTAGCTCCAGCCACAGACGCAAAATCACGGACACGGCGCAGCAATCGGCCCGCAATTCTGGGCGTTCCACGCGCACGTTTGGCAATTTCCAGCGCGCCATCTTCTGCCAATGGCAACGCAAGTATGTGAGCACCGCGGCGCACAATCAGTTCCAGTTCTTCCACCGTGTAGAAGTTCAACCGTATCGGAATGCCAAACCGGTCGCGAAGCGGTGTGGTCAAGAGCCCAAGTCGTGTGGTCGCCGCTATCAGGGTGAATTTCGCCAGTTCAATTTTCACTGAACGGGCGGCCGGACCCTCACCAATAATAAGATCGAGCTGGAAATCCTCCATTGCCGGATAAAGGATTTCTTCGACCGCAGGATTCAGCCGATGGATTTCATCGATAAACAAAACATCATTTTCTTCCAGATTGGTCAGTTGTGCTGCAAGGTCGCCTGCCTTGGCGATCACGGGCCCTGACGTGGAACGAAACCCGACCCCTAATTCTCGCGCCATGATTTGGGCTAGCGTAGTCTTGCCAAGCCCCGGAGGTCCGACGAAAAGAACATGGTCCAGCGCTTCTCCCCTGCCCTTTGCCGCCTCGATAAATACGGCAAGGTTCTCCCGCGCGCGTTGCTGCCCGACAAATTCGTCAAGCGTTTGCGGGCGCAGGGAAGCCTCCAGATCTTCTCCTCGGACTTCAGGATTGATAAGCCGGTCCTCATTCATTGCGCTTCAATACCCAAGATTCGCGCCCTTCGCCACAGTCCTTTTACTGCCGCCTGCAAATCGAGGTCTTTCAAGATTGATAACCTCACCCGGCCAATTCCTTCAGCCCCAATCTTATGAGCGCTGCACTTTTGGGTTCCTCTCCCGCTTTCTTGAGCGCCTTTGACACCGCAACCGAGGCCTGCTGGGAGGAATAGCCAAGATTTGTCAGGGCCGAAACCGCATCCGTGACGGCTGACGGCGCGACACCTTCCCCGATTTCTGATTGAAGTCCGATCTCTGCTGCCGCAGCACCCGAATAGGCAGGCGCCTTGTCCTTTAGTTC
>JBPCWJ010000077.1:0-3288 GCA_051009635.1 Rhizobiaceae bacterium | reverse complement strand
TGACCGTCCTCACCGATCAAGGCTCAAGATGGTACGGCCAAAGACCTAACTCAGTAGAGCTTGTTGAAATCCTGCTCGCGATTCAGATCTTCCGGGGTGTAGCGCGGCATGGTTTCGGCCGGCGGCGTCTCTGGCACCTTGAACTGCTCGCGGGCATACGCCTTGATTGCTGACGGAGGCTGCACACCCAGTGTTTTCTGCAGCTTGTTGATCGAAGCGAGTATCCGGTAGGAAGCAAACCGAACCGACGCCTCACTGGTCACCACCGCAACTTGAGCAGCAACCCGGCTGTTCTGCGCATCGAGCAGGTCAAGCAGCGAACGCTGCCCGATCTTGAACTGCTCTGTGTAAAAACGCACGACTTCATTCTGGGTGTCCAGCTGCTTGCGCAGATCAGCCAGCCGGATTGACTGCAAACGCTTGCGTTGCCAAGACAGTTTGACGCCTTCTTCAACTTCGCGGTTAATCCGATGCAGTGACATCCGCACCTCGTCTGTACGGCGGATCTGCTCCTGCCGGTTGGCGGCATCAATGCCGCCGTTATAGATATTCCAGGCGACAACGACACTTCCCTCAACGTCATTATCCTGCCCCGGCGTGCCGTCAATATTTTCGCCGGCACGTGCGCGACCCTCCAGCGAAATTTTTGGTGCAAATCGAGAACTGGATTTGCGCACAAGCGCACTTGCTGCATCCACGTCTGCCTGTGCAAATCTTATCGAAGGGTGGTTCAGCCTGGCATGCCCGATCGCACCATCAAGGGTCCGTGGTATTGCCCGGTTAATTCCCTTCGGCATCACTGCCCGCCCGATCTGTCGACCTACAATTCTGGTAAAGCGGGTTTCAGCATCTGACAAACCTTCCCGCGCCGCAGTCGTTCGCGCCTTGGCCGAAAACAACCGCTCGCGCGCCTGTTGCCTGTCCGCCACGCTGACTGAACCGCCCTGCGTACCCTCGCTCAACTTGCCCAGCAGTTCTTCATGGTAACGTTCATTGGCTACAAGCAACCTGACGATACGGCGCAACCGCAGGATTTCGACGTACTCCCGTGCAACCGAAAGCGCGATAAATTCAGCCCGTTCCATTACCCGGTAGGATGCACCGTCGACACGGGCGGCCTGCCGCTCAACTTCCGACTGGGACTCATAACCGTCAAACAACAATTGCCGGACCACAAGGCTGGCTTCACGCCTGTTCAACCAGCCTCGGCTACCATCCGGAGGAAAGTTGCCTTCAGCGCTTTCGCGCCACCTGCGTTCACCGCCGATCCGAGCCTCCAGATCAACCCGTGGCCGAAACAGGCCTCGGCCCTGCTGCAGTTCAAATTCAATGGCTTCGCGGTTCGCAATGGCTTCGCCTATCTCGGGGTTGCTTGAAACGGCAATACGAACAGCCTCGACCAAACTCAGCGCCTGTGCCGTACCGGAGGACAACAGCCCGTACCCACAAACAGATACCATGATAAGTTGTATAAACTTCATCTCGTCTGTGCCCCTGCAAATCCGCCCAGGTTTCCTCAATGTCTGGCATTGAACCTGTGTCATTGCTTTCATGCTACACGGTTAGCTCTTTAAAATCGACTAAACTTCTCTTTAAAATACAATTTTTTGATTTCTGTGACAAAAATGTCACACCGGCTCCAAACGGGAACGGCACTGGTTTTAGTCGACAATCGCCGGATACATCGACTTTTACACTACCAGTAGTGACGTTAGGACACATTTCCACGCAGCTGGCCTTTGCCGTGTCGTATGTGATCCGCCCCGGAATTATTGCATTACCCGGCATCAACAAATCCACTATTCCCCGTATGGCACCTCTATAAACACCCGATATATACGAATATATCTGTAGACGGCAGATAATTCTTAGCTCGGCAACTCCGATAATCAACTTTTGATAAAACAGAAGCCGGTCGAGGTTCAAAATCGAACCGCAATCGGGGTTACATGTGTTTACCCGTCAGGTGAAGCGGCGCTGCACCTGTAAGCATGTGTTTCTGAATTAAATTACGATCCCGAAACCACAACTTGCAGCGTCAAGGATCGATATCAGTTGGCAAACGGAGGAAAAGGTGTCTGGTGAAAACCGAATCCATTGGTGGTTTAGCTGCACGAACAGACAACAGGTCACTTTGTTGTCACAGGTACATCAGTTCGCCAGATAGAACATGACGCCATAGAAACAATCGCACTGGGTGATTTGCTCGGCATTGATCTCGTTACTGGCAAGATAGCCAATCGCCTTGCCGCAGGAAACCTTTGTCTCATTGGCCCAGTTCCACAACTGACTCCGGCTGTATATTACAGGTTCTGCCTGTGATGCAGCGATTGCTTCTTCATACCGGCGGTTTATTTCCTCATCAAGATCAGGCCGTGCCTGTTCAACCAATGACGATCTGTAAGTGCCGGAAAAACATTGCTCTCCGATATCTGCAGATAAGACCGGTGATGAACAAAAAAGTGTGGACGATGCCGCCAGGACGAATAGCTGTTTGCGCATAACACACCTCAATCGGAATAGATCAACTTGGTTTACACGATTGGCGGACCAAAATCTAACGTCAAATCACTAACAACTCACTTTAGCCGCTGCCAATGCCCGAACTGATCAGAAACGCCATCCCAATCCAGGTTCATGAAAGGCCTCTTCTATTGTGCTGTAACGGCGTCCCGGCTCAGGCCTCGACGAAAGCTATCAATCAGCAGCACAGCATTGGATTTTGCCTTGTCCCGGCGGTGACCGATGCGAAAATAGGTTTTTGAACCGCTTGGCGAATCGACTCCAATTTTTCCGGTGGCTCTCACCACAAACTGTTGATTTGCATAAATTTCCACGACGCCGTCGCCTTTGAGCCCCCCCTTGACTCTGAACGTGAGATCGACCCACTCGTAACGGGGATCCGGGAGATAGACTGCTTTTCCGTGCTCCAGTTCAACCTTGCTTTGGCCCAGATACAATTCCTTGTCCGTCACGAAACCGAACCGTTCGCCCTGGCCACCTTTCATGACCTGGATGAACGCCCGGGCATCTATCAATGAGGACGCCAGCATCACCCGCGAATGCGAACTTTCCAGTGTGATGTAGAACACACCGCCTTCGAATCTCAGCGCCAGGAACGGACTGCCGTCAACCTCCTGCTTCCAGGCACCAAGCATCCAGCGGCTGTTGTCAACTTCGCCGGTCAGGTCTGACACCCGCAGCTTGAACCGGTACCAGACATCGGTGCCAAAGTTCAACTGAACGCTGGAAGCTTCTTTGATTTCAGTCCTTTGACAGCCGCAGCTC
>JBPCWJ010000076.1:0-5968 GCA_051009635.1 Rhizobiaceae bacterium | reverse complement strand
GGTCAAGATAATCTGCATCTCCTAGCGCTTCGGCAATCTCCGGCGAAAACCCTGCCATATCGATGCGGAATTTTTTCAGGCCTGGCGGTTTGATTCCGAAACCTTCCAGCGCCTTTTCATATCTTTCAACAAGATGCGGTTCCGAAATCTCCAGCAAACGGCCGAAAATCAATTCGTTATCGATCAGACGTTGCATGGGTATTCCGGCATCCTTGAGGGCTGCAAAAGACTAAGAAGCAAATACATACAATACATTCATACAGAAATAGCAAATCGGAACGGCAAGACAATTTCTCAAATGCGGTGCGGAAACCGATTTTTCAATGTCGCGTTTAAGTCAATACAAATATTAGGTTCTAATATATCCTCGATGGCAGCTTATATGGATTGCGATCATGTCAACGCTGGATGGGAAGAAAGCACTGGTTACTGGCGCCGGCGGAGGCATTGGTCAGGCAATTGTCAGCGCGCTGCAGAAGGAAGGGGCAACTGTCACGGGATCCGATCTAGAAGATTGCCATGCCGATTTCAGCGTCACCGGCGATCTTTGTGAGCCTGGTTTTTGCGATGATCTGCCTTACCATGCCTGGGCGTTGATGGATGGCCTCGACATTCTGGTAATAATACAGGCATCATCACACGCGGCGTCATTAACAAGACAACCGATAAGGACTTCGCCCGCACCATGGCGATCAACGTCGAGGCGCCGTTCAGATTGTGCCGCGCCGCAGTTCCGATCATGTCACAGGCCGGCGGCGGCGCGATTATAAACACCTCTTCTTGCTGGGGAATTTATCCCGGACCAAACCACCCGCTCTACGTCATGTCAAAGGCGGCGATTGCATCGCTCACCCAATGCCTTGGCATGGATCATGCCCATCAGGGCATTCGGGTTAATGCAGTCTGTCCCAATGAAGTCAACACACCAATGATTCGCACAGGATTTGAAATGCGCGGTGTTGATCCCGACAAGGCCATTGAGGAATTGAATGCCTCTGTCCCGCTGGGCCGCATAGCAGAACCGGAAGACATAGCCGATGTCGTGGTTTTCCTGGCTTCCGACAAGGCGCGCTATATCTGCGGTGCCTTACTGGAAGTCAACGGCGGGAAGCCTGTCGGATGAACAGCTTTGAAGGAAAGGTGGCGCTGGTAACAGGCGGGCGTTCCGGTATTGGGAAGGCTTGTGCAGAACGATTTGCAGAAATGGGTGCAACCGTCATTACAGCCCAACGCGGAAAAGACGATAGATTTGAATGCATTGAGGCTGATTTTCTTGATCCAGGCGCTCCGCAAAAAGTAATAGGCAAGGTAACTGACCGTTACGGTAGATTGGACATATTGGTCAACAATGCCGGTTTGATGCGGGAAGGCACAGCGATTGAATTCAACGAGCAGGATTGGGCGGATACGATTCAGGTCAATCTCACGGCACTCTTCCTGCTTATCAAACACGCACTACCACATCTGATCAAAACTTCCGGCTCTATTGTCAATATTGGCTCCATCGAAGGACTGGGATCTAATCCACGTCATGCCGCCTATTGTGCGTCAAAGGCTGGATTGCACGGCCTGACGAGAGCAATTGCCGTTGACCACGGACCCGAAGGCGTGCGCTGCAACGCCGTAGCTCCGGGCTGGATTGACACAGAGCTCAATGATGAATTTATCGAAAGCCTCGGCGACCCTGAAGAATTCCGAAAAAAGATTGGATACATCCACCCGGCGGGGCGAACCGGCAAGCCGGAAGAGGTAGCAGCTTTGGTCACCTGGCTAGCTTCAGATGAAGCGGCATTTGTAACCGGACAGGTCTGGACGGTCGATGGTGGCAGAATGGCGAAACTGAGCTTGCCTCAGATGTGAGCTTCACCCCCGAACAAATTCATACATCCCAGTGGCCCTTTTCCTTCATCTCACCGATACGCTTGACTGCTTTTTCCTGCTGGCGCTGGCGGCGGATGAGTTCTGAAACAGCGGCGTCATCCGCCTTGTCTGAATACCGAAACTCGGAATCAGCATAACGGTTGATTTCCTGCATCACCATTTCGATGGTGAAGGGACCACGCAATTCCTCGATCATCGCCTTCTTGTCATCATAGGGTTTGTGCAAGAAGGTTTCCGGCTTCTCGAACCATTCGTCAGGCAACTCAATATCCATGGCCCGCATCTTTATGGCGTCGGTTATATTTTTTATGGCACGACCCGTAAAGCGCGGCTCGGCAAGCTTGATCCGGTGCAGATAGTCACCAATATCAGCCATGGTCTTGAACTTGCCATGCTCGTCCATGAAACGTTCATAAACCGCAATCAGCCCCTCCTCCTTCGGCTTGGCGTGGGCACCATAAGCCTCTGAAACCGCCTTCTGGATGACTTGCGCTTCATACAAATCATGCTTTCCAAGCGGAATGGAGTGGTTCTTGCCCGCCAGCAGCACAAAAATGTCGATATAGTCGTCTCGCGTCTGCGGACCATCAACCAGCCAGCGCGCACCAGCCCTCTGCCGTAAAGCGTCATCGACATTTTCGGGATAGTTGGAGAACATGCCGAAACTGCAATTGCCACGCACAACAGTTGTAGCCCCGGCAAAACTTTCCATTAGTACAGCCGTTACTTCCTGTTGCCCGGCTGAAGCGCGGTCATCGGAGCGCT
The DNA here is from genome assembly GCA_051009635.1 of Rhizobiaceae bacterium. Taxonomy (GTDB): domain Bacteria; phylum Pseudomonadota; class Alphaproteobacteria; order Rhizobiales; family Rhizobiaceae; genus BOKV01. The sequence continues at coordinate 3,322 of JBPCWJ010000076.1, read as the reverse complement.
TTGCGGCAATCTGATCGATATCGTCAACTGTACCAAAGCCGATAGTGCGCGGATTGATCACATTATTGATAAATTGTTTGCAGTTCTGGCCCGACTTGCCCTGATAGGATGATATCTGGTCGACGCCAAAATTCTCATAGGTAAAGCCGTAGCCCGCAACCTGGCAGTAATCATTGATCATGCCCGCAATCATCTGGATCAGGATCGTCTTGCCGGTTCCAGGCGCACCATCACCGATAAAGGTGAACAGGAAGCCGCCGAGCTCTACGAATGGGTTGAGCTGCCGGTCAAAATCATAGGCCATCAGCATCTTCGACAATTTCATCGCCTGATATTTGGCGATGTGGTTGCCGATGATCTCATTTGGTTGCTTGAAGGTCATCACCAAAGGCTTGGACTTTGCGCCGGGAGCTACATCAAATCCGTTCAGTTCAAAACCGTCATGATCAAGCCGCAAATGTGTCTGCTCAAAGGCACCAAGCCCGGAGAAACGCCCTTTACGGGATAGCAAATCTTCTAACGCCTCATCGGCATAAGCCCGAACGCGTTGCGCCAGTGAGCCATCGCCCTTTGCATCTTCACAGGCTGCATCCAGACCGGCGACAAAGGTCTTCAACCCGTCCTGCGGCGTGGCAAAATTGAACGATGGCGGTGCTACATCCTCCGAAGGCTCACCATCCGCCTCCACCAATTGCTTGATATAGGCCGCAGCCGAAAATGCGGCGACATAGGCCGAAGCCTCCAGCAGCATGCGATACTGGTCTGCCTCTGAACCCTCAAGCACCGATGATGCATTACGTTTGTGAAGTGCATCCAGACCTGTCTGCTTGGCGAACAGATCACTGACCGCCAGCGATACGGCCAAGGCTCTGCGTGTCTTGAACAGGACATTATGCTGGGCGGGCGAGAGCATGGTATCGCCCGGTGAAATCGCACTGAGTGTCTTGGCAAACTCCACCTCCCTTGTGGAGCGCTGACCAGCCGTCGAAACAGTCGCAACGAACCGGCGCCTGGTACCGGCAATCTCTGTCTTGCTGTCTCGGGAAGCCGCCTCCAGCAGCACAAAGCGTGTTACCAGACTTTGAGCTGTCGGCATATGCCTTGCTATGTCTTCTTCATTCAGTGTCGAGAGAGCCGCATCCATTATTAAATTCTCCGCAATACCTGGCTTCCGGTGACGATGTGGGTCTCGTATCCGTCAAAAATCTTGTCCGCCTCACCTGCCGCATAGATTGCCTGATAGGCATCATGGGGCACCAGCGCATTACGCTGATAGGAGGAAACACCCATGCGGGCGCAATCCAGATCATCGGTGTTGATGTAATATTCGTCCCGCGCAGGTTCGCCGCCCCATAGACCCCACTTGGCAGGTTTTTCATTCATTGAGTAGATTTCCTGCGCCGTCCAGGTCATTAGCCATTGGTTTTCCTTACGGCGGACCTTCTTCAATATTTTGTCGACGGTCGCTCCATGAACCGTAATGTCTGCATGATAAAACGGGCCGAGCACAAAGCGGCGCAGCTGCTTTGGATGAAGGAAATCAAAATCCTTGTCCATATTCGTGGCAATTGTCGAAAGAGTCAGGCTGTAAGAAGAATTCTTCTCGCAAAAATCATCAAACTGATGCGCCAGCGCGGGGTTGAGTAACCCATCGACAGGCAGTGGAACATCAACATCCTTGCGTATTTTTCCTTTTGGGCCGACAAGCGCTTCAACCATTTCCTTGCTGCTGTCCTCAAGCGAAACGATATAGACCATCGGCAGGTGGGCGGTGCCGTCGTAAAAGCCCCAATGGACGATATAATAGGGCCGTTTCGTCTTCGGATTCACCGAAACTCTCAAGGTCTTCGGAAGCACAAAAGGCGCGAAATGCCGGCCGTCACGGACGGATTCCAGATAACGCCGATGCGCAACGGATTTTTGCAAGGCACCGGGAAAAGCTTTCTTGGTCAGTATGTAGTCGACCATCTCCTGGCGTAATTGCGCTTCCGTCGGCATTGCAGCCAGGCGCTTTTCAGCCTCTTTTCGATCGTTCTCGAGTTCCAGAACATTACGATAGGAAGGAAAGCCACTTTCTTCCTGGGAAACCTTGAAAGTCTCGGCAAAGGCGATCCGTGTCTGCCAACTATCGAGCGATCCACGAAGCAATGCCAGATATTCCTCGACCACCGCACCGATCAGGTCGTGCTTGTAAAGCGGGCTGTCATCTTCGCGCAGAAACGTGTCGAGTCCGTCAAGCGCGGACTCAACAGCGTCAAAATACTGCATTACGGGTTTAAATTCCTCTTTCATGGCCAGAAACGCCCAGTCATGAAATCAGGATGTTACATAGTTTGCGGAATTGTGCTTTTTCAGAACATCTTCAAACCTGCGGGCAAAGGCATCATCCGCCAATTGCTTGCGCCTCTGGATGTCCTTGGTGGAAACCATGTTCTTTTCATGCATCTCCAACAGATCGCCAATATGGCTTTGGGCAGCAGCACCAATACCAGCCATTGTCTGTTCAGCGGCTGTATCCACCTTGTTGCCAAGCGTGTTGATCTTGTGCGCTACATCCTGCTGGGCAGCAGTCTTCAATGAATCCTCAAGCGCCTTGTAAAGCACGATCCGCTGCTCGGTGTCGATCTCCAGCTTGTTGATCAGTGTCTGTTGGGCTGCAAGCTGGTTATTCAGTGAATCGACAAAGGTCTGGAACATCGAGGTATAGCGCTCAAGTGTCTGGCTTTCCGCCAGCAATTCCTGCTCCTTGGCCTGCATCTTGTTGTATTCGGTAGCAAGTTTCGACCGCTTGCCTTCCAGGTTTGTCCGCGTTTTCTGATTTGTCGCTGATGCAATCTGGTTTTCAAGATCAAGCAATTCGGGATTGATTTCCTCAATACGTGCCTGAGTCGCTTCCAGGGTTTCCATCGTACCCTTGCGGCGCTCGATCACAGTTTTGAGGCTGGCCTCGGATGAGGCATACCGGCTTTCCAGGATATCTTTCTGGCCCTTTAGAATACCTGTTATCTTGTCTGACTTGGAAAGTAACTCCTGAAGGTTTGATGCAAGCGACATATTCCGAACCCGGTCAGAGCGCATTCTTTGCATTCTCTGCTTGGAAAAAATCCCGACAAGCTTTTCCCAGCCTGTAAATGTTTTCATGCTCTCAAATTCGGCACCGAAGACATTGGTGGCATCTTCCAGGCCAATAATCAGGTCGGCAATATTGCCCTCCATTACTTTTTGCTGGCGCAGGACATCATCAATGCGGGCATTTTCTATATCAAAATCAATTTCGCCGATTGTCTCGGTCTTGGCCATCTTCTCAAGAACAACACCGGAC
>JBPCWJ010000075.1:0-11297 GCA_051009635.1 Rhizobiaceae bacterium | reverse complement strand
CAGGACCGGGGCCGTAGGTTCCAAATCCGGTCTCAACCAGGGGCGCGCCGCGAACCAGTTCACGAAACACGATAGTTTCCCGATCAACGACAGCAGGCACACACAATCGTGCACCGCGTGTCCTCAGCGCATCCATCAGCGGCCTTGGATCAATCTCTGACCGGATGGGAAAAAAACCGGAAACAATCGCTCCCGGATCCAATGTCAGGTTACCGGCAGCATGTTCACAAGCAGCAATACTGAACTCCACCCGCATTAGCGGGTCGAGCCCGTCACGTCTGGCAAGTGCCATTTCCCGCAATTCTTGCTTGTTCATTTGGGTCCTGACCCTGATCAACCTGCCATTGGGTGTTGCCATGCATGCGGTTCAACCAGATATCCGGAACTGGTGGCGAGCCGCGCTGGCCGTGGGGTTTGGATCCTGGGAACCTACAAAGGGGGTGGGCGCCGTCTTTCCGAGCCCACGAGCCCGGTCAGGAACAGCTCCCCAAAGGATCATTAAGGCCCCGGAAATTATATCCTACGCACCCCGCAGCCCACCAACGGCCTATATAGAGATGACATCGACATTACGCCAGCGGAATATTTCCAATTCCTGCTGCCAATCAATATCTTCAGAAATTAGCTGGAAGGACTACCTTTTTGGAAATCAAAACTAATTACCAGGCTTGTTCAACTCGACCGTAAGTGCTTCGATTTTTTCAGCAGCAGCAATAAGCCGGCGTGCCATGTCACCGTCATTGGATCGAATTTTCCCCAGCGCATCGTCACGGCTGGCCTTCAGGACGGTAATATCTGCCTCCAGGCTGCGTACCCGCTTTTCCAGTTCCTGCATCTCGTCAATGACCATTACGCCTGCCATGACAGTAAGGCGTTGATCACCAATCTCACCGAATGATTCGCGTAACTGGCCGATATAATCATTAAACCGCTCCGACAGACTGATCAGATGCGCTTCCTGGCCTTCATCACAGGCCATTCTGTAAGCCTTGCCGTTTATCGTTACGGTGACATGTGCCATCTTCTATTCCTCGCGGTCCAGCACTGTGCGTATCGATTCCATTGCATCGACCAGGCGTCTGGAGACTTCCTTATTGGTACTTTCCAGACGTTTCGCGCGTGCTTCTGCATCATCAAGCGATTCGGCAAGCCGCGATCGGTCTACCCCCATGCGTTGCACTTCCGCTTCTGCGTCAACCAAAAGCGAATCGCGTTCCATACGGCTTGAATAAGCGCTAATCAGCCCAGCCAGCGCCTTGTCTAAACGGGAAAAGGCGTAATCCACCGCATCGTTTTGATCGGTTTCTACACCTGGTTTGTCAGAATTCCCATTTGGAATTTCTGAAGAGGGAACCATTGCTGCACCTACTAATACAGTTCCGCCCAAATTGTAACAGCTCACGGGATGTTGTCGTTAAGCTCTGTCCACCAGATTTTAAGTTCGGCATCCGCATTCGCCGCACTGTCACATTTATAGCGTTGCCCGACCCCCCGGCCACACTCAACCACAATAGCCCAAGCCAGCAAAAAACCCGCTAATTGCCGCCGGGACAGATGGTTAGCGTCAAAACATTACCCATTGCACGAACTAATCGTCAATAATCAATCTGTCATTTAATTTACATCTACAACGGTTATCCCCTGACTATATCCACTTGCCGAATCCGTCACGCACATTGACTTAAGCCCTCCACCTGCTAGAAAACCGCGCGTCGTTGCCAAGGCAACGCATTCAATTCGTTTTCATGGGGCGTGGCATATTGGTCTAGGCACGCCGTTTTTATCACCTTGCCCCAATTTTATATCAACAGGAAGTCAGGCATTTCATAATGAGCGAGACTGATAAACACGCCGGAATGGCGAACGCTATCCGGTTTTTGTCGATGGATGCGGTTCAAAAAGCCAATTCCGGACACCCCGGACTACCCATGGGTGTTGCTGATTTGGCGACAGTACTGTTTTCCAGATTTCTGGTTTTTGACCCAAAGGATTCCCAATGGCCGAACCGGGACAGATTCGTTCTATCTGCTGGCCACGGCTCGATGCTTCTTTACTCTCTGCACTATCTCCTCGGTTATGAGGATATGGACATCAAGCAGCTGAAGAATTTCCGCCAGCTTGGCTCCATAACTGCCGGTCACCCGGAATTTGGTCACGCTGCGGGCATTGAAACTACAACCGGCCCGCTCGGACAAGGGATTGCAAACGCGGTGGGGATGGCAATCGCAGAGCGCAAGCTGGCTTCAGAGTTTGGTGATGAAGTCGTGGATCACAGAACCTGGTGTATTGCCGGTGATGGTTGCCTGATGGAGGGTATCAGCCAGGAAGCCATCGCATTGGCCGGTCACCTCAAACTCTCAAAGCTGACAGTGATCTGGGATGACAATGACATTTCCATTGACGGGCCTGTTTCGCTTTCAGATTCCACCGACCAGGTCAAACGCTTCGAAGCGAGCGGATGGAATACCATCAAGATTGATGGCCATGACCCGGAACAAATTGCTGATGCGATGCAAAAGGCAACCGAAAGCGACCGTCCAACCCTGATTGCCGCAGATACAACCATTGGATATGGGGCACCGACAAAGGCAGGCACATCCAAGGCACATGGCTCTCCCTTGGGCGATGAAGAAATCAAGGCCACTAGAAAGGCGCTCGAATGGGAGTGCGGGGCATTCAAGATACCCGAAGAGGTTCTTGACGCCTGGCGAATCGCAGGTCTTCGCTCAGGTCAGAAGCGAAAGGAATGGGAAAAACGGTTTGGTACCGCAGACGCTGAAATCCGTGGTGAGTTTGATCGCCGGATACGCGGTGACCTTCCCGCCGCATTTGCTGAAACGATGAATGCCTATCGAAAGGATCTGGCGTCAGACAAACCTGTCTTGGCCACAAGAAAATCCTCGGAAAACACGTTGGAGATAATTAACGGTGCAATCCCTGAAACGCTTGGCGGATCCGCTGATCTGACCGGTTCCAACAACACCAGGACCAGCCAGACTACCGCAATCACGCCGGATGATTTTACCGGGCGTTATATGCATTACGGTATCCGGGAACACGGTATGGCAGCGGCCATGAACGGAATTACCCTGCATGGCGGGCTTATTCCATATGGCGGAACCTTCCTTGTTTTCTCGGACTATTCCCGGCCCGCAATCCGGCTGGCAGCCTTGATGAAAATCCGGGTAATACATGTCTTGACTCATGACTCCATCGGGCTCGGTGAAGACGGTCCGACACACCAGCCTGTCGAACAAATCGCAGCATTGCGCGCCATTCCCAATCTCCAGGTCTTTCGGCCTGCAGATGCGATGGAAACTGCTGAATGCTGGCAATTGGCCCTCGAGAGTAAAGATTCGCCCTCAGTCCTTGCATTGACCCGCCAGAATCTGGCCGCAGTACGACACGAATATGAGGCAAAGAATCTTAGCAGCCGCGGCGCCTATGAATTGCGCCCGGCCAGCAGCGAAGCTCAGGTCACCTTGTTCGCATCGGGCTCGGAAGTGCATATTGCACTTGAGGCGCAGGAGGCTCTTGAAGAGCGGGGAATTTCCACCAGAGTGGTTTCTGTACCGTGTTTTGAGCGCTTCGAAAACCAATCAGAAGAATATCGCAAATCCGTCCTTGGCGACGCACCTGTGCGAGTCGCTATTGAAGCGGCAGTCAAACAGGGTTGGGAGCGCTTCATAGGCGAAGATGGTGTATTCATTGGAATGGATGGATTCGGCGCTTCGGGACCCTATCAGGAACTGTTCGATCATTTCGGCATTACCGCGGATGCAGTAGTTGAGGCGGCAATTGGAAAACTGGAATGATAACTAATCTGACTACTGTGCCAATTTGCCCTGCCGGACATCTGGCAGATTGCAGAAATAACGGCTAATACAACTGGAAATTCACCGGCCATGCGCAGATCCCCATCATAAGATTTCGGCCAAAACCTTCTTTTGAGTACAATATATTTCTGGAGGCATGAATGTCTGTAAAAGTCGCAATTAACGGATTTGGCCGTATTGGCCGCAACGTGCTGCGTGCAATCATTGAATCTGGCCGTAACGATATCGAAGTTGTTGCTATCAATGACTTGGGACCGGTCGAAACCAACGCCCATTTGATGCGCTATGACAGCGTGCATGGAAAGTTTCCGGGAACCGTGACCGTTGACGGCGATACAATCGATGTGGGCCAGGGTCCGATCAGGGTCACAGCAGAACGTGACCCTGCAAAACTGCCCTGGTCAGATGTCGATATCGCCCTTGAATGTACCGGTATATTTACTGCCAGGGACAAAGCGGCGCTGCACCTGGAAAATGGTTCAAAACGCGTTCTGGTTTCAGCACCGGCTTCCGGCGCTGACAAGACCATTGTCTACGGTGTCAACCATGATCAACTAACCTCAGACGACACGGTAGTCTCCAACGCATCCTGCACTACCAACTGCCTGGCTCCGGTCGCAATGATCATGAACAACAATTTCGGCATCGAAAAAGGTTACATGACCACGATCCACGCCTATACCGGAGACCAGCCAACGCTTGATACGATGCATAAGGACCTCTATCGCGCCAGAGCTGCTGCCCTATCGATGATCCCGACATCTACCGGCGCTGCAAAGGCAGTTGGCCTGGTATTGCCGGAGCTGGACGGCAAGCTTGATGGTTCGGCAATCCGCGTACCGACACCTAATGTTTCAGTCGTCGATCTGAAATTTGTTGCGGCAAAGAACTGCACGGCAGAAGAGGTGAATGCTGCGGTACAAAACGCGGCCAGCCAGTCCCTGAAGGGCATTCTTGATTACAATGACGGCCCGATGGTTTCCATTGATTTCAACCATGATCCGCATTCTTCAAACTTTGCTTCACAGCAGACAAAGGTCCTGGAAGGCAATCTGGTTCGGGTACTTTCCTGGTACGACAATGAATGGGGTTTCTCAAACCGCATGGCCGATACGGCCGTGGCAATGGGCAAGCTTCTCTAGGGTCAGGAGAAAGGGCATCCTTTGGAAAAGGGAGTATTGATCACGCTGGGTGTTGCATTCGCCATAATTATTCTGGCGATGGTACTGACTCGGCTTTTCTCCCGAGGTAAGCCTGAAAAGCATGATTTAAATGGCAGGGCTGGAAGTGGTAGAGCCGATGCGACCTGGGCCGGTATCAAACATGCACAACGCGATATCGATCACGATTGAAACATGCCGCCGCGACATGGACTGATTGCGTCGGCATTCCAGGACTGAGACCCGAATCGAAAGGCCGGTTCAGATGATCAAACTATCATCACCTTTCCGATTGGCGACAAAAGAGGATGCACCAATCCTCGTGCAATTGGTAAATCATGCCGGAGAAGGACTGCCTGAATATATCTGGTCAAAAATGGCAGAATCTTCTCCAGGATCAGAAAAGCGCGACCCGTGGGAAATTGGCAGGGAACGCCAGGCCAATTTGGCAAGTCAAGGCAAGATCATTGTCCTTCAGGATGACGGCCTGCCGGTCGCTGGTCTGACCGGCTATGTCATAGGTCCGGAACCGGAGCCAATCCCGGACGATATGCCGGAAATGTTCAAGCCATTGCAGGAGCTTGAAAATGCTGCACCCAATAGCTGGTACATCAATGTTCTGGCCACATTGCCGGAACATCGAGGCAAGGGACATGGATCAAAATTGCTGAATTGTGCTGAAGATATTGCTGTCAACCACGGCCTGTCTGAGCTTTCCCTGATCGTTGCTGACAACAACAAAGGCGCGCGCAAACTCTACGAAAGAAGCGGCTTTGTTGAACAGTCCAGACGTCCACTTGTTAGGGAAAACTGGATAACCGAAGGCCGCGAATGGGTATTGATGACAAAGAGAATTTCTACAAACAGCCAGGGTAAGGACCCTGGATAGAACGGATTTGGGTAATGCCATTAAAGACAATTGATGATTACGACCTCGCAGGAAAGCGCATTCTTGTTCGCGTGGACCTGAATGTCCCGATGGAACACGGCAAGATAACCGATGCAACGCGGATAAATCGGATCTTGCCAACCATCACAGAAATTTCCGGCAAGAGCGGAAAGGTTGCGCTTTTGGCCCATTTTGGCCGGCCGAAAGGCAAATCTGTGCCTGAAATGTCTCTGGCACCAGTGGTCTCGACACTCGCAATCATGCTGGATCGCCCGGTTGCCTTCGGCACTGATTGTGTAGGGCCCATGGCGGAAGCAGCAATTTCTGCGCTTGAGGACGGAGACATTGTCCTGCTTGAAAACACCAGATTCCATCCAGGCGAAGAATCAAACGACGCCGAGTTTGCAAAAGCCCTGGCGGCAAATGGCGACATCTACGTAAATGACGCATTTTCAGCTGCCCATCGTGCACATGGTTCTACAGAAGGTCTGGCCCATCTTCTTCCTTCATGTGCAGGCCGGACAATGCAGGCTGAACTCGAAGCGCTGGAGGCAGGTCTTGGAAAACCCAATCGCCCGGTCGTTGCAATCGTCGGCGGAGCGAAGGTTTCGACAAAGTTGGACCTCCTGCACAATCTCGTAAAGAAGGTCGATGCGCTCGTCATCGGCGGCGGAATGGCAAATACATTTCTGGCCGCACAGGGCATCGATGTCGGAAAATCGCTCTGCGAGCATGATCTGGGCGAAACAGCCCGTAAGATTTCCGAAGAGGCAGCATCCGCCGGTTGTGAAATTCTGCTTCCTTCAGACGGTGTGGTTGCCACCGAATTCAAGGCACAAGCGGAAAATCAAACTGTCCCCGTTTCCGGGATACCGGCGGATTCCATGATGCTCGATGTCGGCCCTGACACAATCCAGCGCGTGGAAGACTGGATCGAGAAGGCGAGAACTCTTGTATGGAACGGGCCATTTGGTGCATTTGAAATCGAACCATTCGACCGGGCGACTGTCGCCATTGCGAAATTTGCCGCCAAGCAGACAAAGGCTGGAAACCTGATTTCAGTTGCCGGCGGCGGTGACACGGTTGCGGCACTCAACCATGCAGGAGTTGCGGGTGATTTCACCTATGTTTCGACAGCAGGTGGCGCGTTCCTGGAATGGATGGAAGGCAAAACCTTGCCCGGTGTCGCCGCATTGGATAACTGATCTGGCCGCAACAGGGCAATCGTTTCTGGTGCAGGTCTGGATTAATCTGGAACGACGGGTAGGTTTTCAATTGCCCGCAATCCAATGCGTTGCCGCCATTTGATCTCGCCGGGCTCACAAGCCAGCTTCAAATTTGGCCACCGGCTGAATAATGCACGAAGTGCCGATTTTGCCTCAAGCCTGGCAAGCTGGTGACCGAGGCAAAAGTGAATTCCTGCCCCAAAGGAAATGTGCCGGTTGGCGCGACGTTCCATGTCAAACCTTTCGGGATCATCGAAACTGTTTTTATCGAAGTTTGCGGCGGTCAGCATCGCCATTACCATGTCACCCCGCTTCAGTTCCACATCGCCAAACTTCAAGTTCTTGACGGCAAAACGTGGCTTTGAGAACTGGACTGGAGCAACAAATCTCAAAAACTCCTCAACCGCCAGAGGTGCCCGGTCCCAATCTTCAGCCAGCCAATCACGCCGCTGACTGTCCTCCAGCAAGGTGAATACTGCACCACTAATGAGATGTGTGGTGGTCTCATGCCCGGCTACCAGCAGCAGGAAAACCATGGCGACAACTTCCTCATCGCTGATCGCTGCACCTTCGGCTTTCGCCGCCACCAATTCAGCAATCAATCCATGACCGCCATTTTTGTTGACATCCTTGATCCGGCTTTCAATATAACGCTTCATGGCACTTAGCGCCGGTACCAGCCGGATGAAACCCAACACACCATTTACCGACGCAAGCCCGTTGGCCCAGCGCGAAAATTTGGGACGGTCATCTGCCGGAAGTCCCAGCATCTCGCAAATGACCGCCAGAGGTAACTGTCTTGCATAGCGATCTACAAGGTCAACAGGTTTACCTTCGTCAAACAGTCCTGCCGACATCCGGTCGGCAATCTCGTCAATATGCGGCGCCATATCCAGTATGGATTGCCGCCGGAAGGCATCATCGACAATCGATCGCAACCTCTTATGGTCAGGTTCGTCCATTGCCAGCATGTTATTTGATAACGCCCTGAAGATTCCCGGCATCCACCATTTCAGCCCGGCAACCTTGCCGTCTCTGCGAATGGAAAAATTACTGCTGTCTTTCAATACCTGTCCTGCCATCTCATGTGAAACCGCAAGCCAGACACGACCGATAATGGGGAGCCGGGTTTCCACCATGTCACCAATACTCTGTAACTCGGCAATCAATGGTGCGGGATCCCGCATGAAGGAACTATCTGAAAGTCTTCTGCCGTCGAACATCTAGCCTACGTACCAATAATGACCCAGAAAATAGGGATAATTTATCCACGGGGTATGAATTTGTGAACTGCAAAATGGATTTGGCAATTTTCAATCGTTTAGACCACAATCAAGGTTATTCCACTTTACCAAAACCTCTGTTAGTTAGTCCCGCAATAACAATGCTGCTGCGGAGAAAGTTTATGACAGACAAGATTGAAGATATCGCCATTGCAATGGTTGCGGAAGGGCAGGGAATTTTGGCTGCTGACGAATCCACGGGGACAATCAAGAAACGTTTTGACAGCATCAGCACAGAATCTACCGAGGAAAGCAGGCGCGACTATCGCGAATTTCTCTTTCGCTCCTCCGAAGCAATGAACAACTATATTTCCGGCGTTATTTTGTATGAGGAAACCCTGTTTCAGGATGCAGCCGACGGCACGCCACTCGTTGATCTGATCAGCCAGGCAGGTGCAGTCCCCGGCATCAAGGTCGATATGGGCGCAAAACCACTTGCAGGCTCGAAAATCGAAACGGTGACCGAAGGTCTCGATGGATTGAGGGAGCGTCTGGCCCGCTATCATGAAAAAGGTGCCCGATTTGCCAAATGGCGTGCTGTGATCTCTATTTCCGATGACACGCCCACCTGGAACGCCGTTAAGGCCAATTGCCATGCATTGGCCAGATATGCAGCACTTTGCCAGGAAGCCGGAATTGTTCCGATCGTCGAACCGGAAGTTTTGATGGATGGTCCCAATTCCAGCCATACGATCGAACAATGCCATGAAGTGACCGAATGGGTTCTCAAAACCCAATTCGGAGAACTCTATGATGCCGGTGTCACGCTCGAAGGCATGGTGCTGAAGCCAAACATGGTGGTTCCGGGACAAAATTCCGGACAGAAGGTTACAAAGGAGGAAATCGGCTCCCATACCATCGCCTGCCTCAAGGCAACTGTTCCCTCCGCGGTTCCCGGCATTGCATTTCTCTCCGGTGGTCAATCAGATGTCGAAGCCACAGCCAATCTCTCCGCAATGAACGCAATGTACGACATGCCGTGGAAATTGACTTTCTCCTACGGTCGCGCTTTGCAGGCAGCAGCATTGCAGGCCTGGCAGGGCAAATCGGAAAATGTGGCGGCAGCGCAGCGCGCCTTCGCAAAGCGGGCAAAAATGAATGGGTTGGCAGCGCTTGGCAACTGGAGTGATGATCTCGAAAAGGCGGCCTGATTGACGGCACGCCCGGTGGCTGTAGGCAACAGGGATATCAGGGTCAGGACCCAATAAATGGAATTGGATTCCCGGCCATCCCTGCTTGCATTGGCGCTAAGCTGGCTACTGTTTCCAGTCTATGTTTGGCAGGGCCTTGCAGTGCGCAGAAATACACCGCGCATGAAACCGCCGCCAAATTCCGGCAGCTACGAATTTTCGGGTAGCGGCAAGGAATTGAACCTCCTTGTCATCGGAGATTCATCAGCCGCTGGTGTCGGCGTCGACAATATTGAGCAGAGTTTTGCCTACCTCTTGCCCAAGTTTTTTAACGAACAATCGAAACGGCCTGTCCATCTGCGTATTGCAGGCATGAACAGCGCCGTTTCGGCACAGATCAGGGACTATGTTGTTCCGAATATTGAACGCCGGGAATTTGACTACATCGCCCTGAACATCGGCATTAATGATTCGAAGAACTTTCACCGCGGAAACCGGTTTTGCCGGGATTTTGGGACGCTCCTATATGCCTTGCGTGCCCGTTTTCCCGAAGCAACAATAATCTGGTCGGGCATTCTCGATCTGCAAGCTGTCCCCGCTTTACCAACACCCCTCAACTGGATTCTGGGCGTCCGGTCACGCCTTTTGAACCACAATGGCCGGATATTGTGCCGCGAGCGCGGTGCATTGGCACCCAAATCGGAATGGCGTCCACTGATGGAAAACTTCGCAATCGATGGTTTTCATGCAAGTGAGGCGGGATACCGCGAATGGGCAGAAGACTTCTCCAGATATATTCTTGAACTGGAAAAGGGAGACAAACACAGGAAAATTGCATGAAACCCGCCTTTTGACTGATAGACAAACGGGCGTTGACGGCAATAAGGTTCATCCAGGTTGAAGCCGGTATCACAGGCTTGCAGATCCGGCATTGAGGAGGATTGGGATGGCGTCGACCTATCACACAGTTTATGAAAGCTGGCAAAAGGATCCCGAAGGATTTTGGGCCGAAGCCGCACAAGCAATTGACTGGATCAAACCGGCCGACAAGATCTTTGACACAGCCTTGGGGCCGTATGGGCAATGGTTTTCAGGAGCGCTGTGCAACACCTGCTATAATTGCGTCGACAGACATGTTGCTGACGGACGCAAGGATCAGCCTGCAATTATTTATGATAGTCCGATAACCGGCGCCAAGCGCACAATCACCTATGATGAACTGCACTCGGAGGTTCAGGCGCTGGCCCATGTAATGGCCGAAAAAGGCGTCGGACATGGGGATCGGGTGATCATCTACATGCCGATGGTACCCGAAGCAGCCATCGCAATGCTTGCATGCGCAAGGCTCGGCGCAATTCATTCGGTTGTGTTTGGCGGGTTTGCTGCCCGCGAATTGGCGACCCGAATAGATGACTCCAGGCCGAAAATGATCATCTCCGCTTCATGCGGGATCGAACCAGGGCGGGTGATTGCCTACAAGCCATTGCTTGATGAGGCGATCGAACTATCCTCATCGAAGCCCTCAGCCACCATCATCCTTCAACGCGAGCAACTTGGTTGCGACCTGATCGAAGGCCGCGACTTCGACTATGCCGAACTTGTCGGGGCGGCACTGGATACGGGTACAGAAATTGAATGTGCTGAAGTCCAGGCAACCGATCCGCTTTATATCCTCTACACCTCCGGGACCACAGGACAGCCAAAAGGCGTTGTACGCGACAATGGTGGGCATATGGTTGCCCTGAAATGGTCAATGAAAGCCATATACGATGT
>JBPCWJ010000074.1:0-3929 GCA_051009635.1 Rhizobiaceae bacterium | reverse complement strand
GTCCACCACCGTAATATCCACCGCCGTAATAACCGCCGGCCTGTGAGTTTGAAGTAGTTGCAACCATGGCTGAAGCGCTGATAACTGCAACTGCAAGTGCTGCTGTGACTGTCTTGCGGATCATTTTGTTTCCCTTCCCAGGATTGAGTGTCAGGGCATCATGCCCTTCCGATGAACCCAAGATAGGGGTAACAATTCCAAACCGATGTGCATTCAAACACAACTAATGCACATATCGGGATTATTGCAATTAATTCAATGCCTTCGTAACGCTTGATCAACCAGCAATCGGGCTAATTCTTCGGATTTGACGTCTTTTTCCAAGGCCTCTTTCATGATTGCGGCTTGTGTTTGCGGCGCCAATCCGCCCACGGGAGGATCGGTATCAAGGTTGGTTGGAAAGGAATATCCATAGGAACAAGCGCCAATAGCAGCCAGAATTTCGTCTGGGCCCATTCTTCCATCCTTCTTCATTTGGAGCAAAACCGGATATAGGGCTTCACTCATCTTTGTACGATCCATGTTTTCCATTGCAATTCCGAAGGCAGAAGAGATCTGAATCAAGTTTGCCATCCGGTAGATATCAGTCGAATAATTTTCCCCCGCCCCATGCATCAATGCCGGATTGAAGAAGACCGCATCACCCTTTTCCAGAGGCAACTGTACATAGTGTTTTGCGAAATAATCCTGAAATTCCGGACGGCCAAAGGCAAGATAGCCTTCACAAAAGGATTGCGAATATGGAAGAAGCATTGTCGGCCCGCTTTCCAGGGGCATATCACAATGGGCAATCGCCCCCTGTAATGTCAGTACTGGCGAGATTGCGTGTATGTGGGAAGGATAACGCGCAATTTGTTCGGGCTGCATAAATCCGAGATGGTAATCGCGGTGGGGTGCCTGCGCAGCACCTCCAGGGTTCACGCGGTTTACCTGAGCGGTGAACTGGTAACCGGGACCAAGCCACGCTTCGCATACCGCAGCGATGCCAACGTTACCGTAGTAGAGCCCGAAATTTTCCGGGTCGGCCAGGCAGTGTTTTTCAAGAGCATTCCAAACCCGGTCATTGGCGCCTGGTTTGGCAAAATGGTCGCCACCGCCCTCCGCCGTATTACGTTGGTGCTCAATAATTTCTTCAAAAACCCTGGTGGCACCATCAAGAGGGCTGGTATCTGAATACGCACCCCTGATTGCAACAACACCAGGACCGGTAGCCAATACCTTTACCCATTCAGCCATTAACGCCTTACGCTGCTCTTCAACCGCAACGGTAGCACGAACGGCATCTCCATCATAAACCGGTATATTGTTGTTCAGTTCGACGGCAAATGGATAGTCTTGTGGTTTAGCCTTTTGTTCCACGCATTTTCGAAATTCATCAAAATCTCCAGAATTCGTATCCAACCAAACATTGGATGAGGCTTTTTTTGAAATTGAGTTCATTGCAAGCTCCACATTTATTTGCCGTCGAGCGGCTTGAAAGCACTGATCACCTTTCTTGTTGCATGAAAAACAGGATCATGTGTTTCCTTGAGGATTGAAACCCGGTCAAACCGGTCTGGATCACTGTTCACCGCCAGCCGGAGTGCGTTTCCAAATGCCATCCGCAATTCCGTACCAATGTTGAATTTGCAGACATTGGTTGTGTGAGCAAGCCTTGTTCGCATCTCCACCGGCACGCCGGACCCCCCATGAATTACCAAAGGTGTATCGGTCATCTCCTCAATGGCTTTGACAGCATCGATATCGATCTCCGCCGCTTTTTCTTGTTGAAGATGTACATTTCCAACAGAAACCGCCATTGCATCGACACCGGACTGGTTCGCGAATTTTAGTGCATCTTGCGGATCAGTTCGTGCAGAAGCTTCCCCTTCCGCATATCCGACAAATCCGATCTCGCCTTCAGCGGAAACATTTGCTTTGTGGGCCATTTCGACGATTGCAGATGTTTCATCAATATTTTGCTCCAGCGGTTTTCGTGAACCGTCATACATGACCGATGTAAAACCACTTTCAATTGCCTGACGGCAATCATCGGAAGTATATCCGTGATCAAGATGGGCAACGACAGGGACGGACGCTTCTTCGCCCAATGTCCTGAACATCGCGCCTAGCACAGGCAACGGCGTATGTTCACGGCAACCGGGACCGGCCTGCAGAATGATTGGGACACCCTCCGCTTCACCGGCAGCAACATATGCGCGGGCGTCTTCCCAGCCGAGAACCACCAGTCCACCAATTGCATATTTTTTGGCCAAGGCAGGCTGCAATACCTCGGAAAGTGTCGCCATTGTCATTTGAATTTCGCAATCATGTCTTTAATTCCAGGAATGGTCTCAATCTGATAGGCGTGTTCAGGCTGGAAAAACTGCACCAGGCTGCGTTGGCTGAGACCACCCAAAATCGTAAAATAGTACATTTCATAACCAGGAAGCACCGAACAGGGATGATAGCCCTTGTCTATGCAAATCGTGGAACCATCGACGATGTGATAGGCGTCTCCCGCCTTGCCTTCCTCACGCTGAAGCATCTGCAATCCTGAACCGTGTTTCGGCCGGAAACGGAAATTGTAGGTTTCGTCATGGCGTGTTTCGTCGGGCAACCGATCAGTATCATGCTTGTGGCTTGGAAAGCCGGACCAACCACCCTGCCCCACAGTGAACAGTTCGGAGACGAGCAGGCGCCCAACCTTGTCATGCTGCTTTTGTCCCAGAATATGCTTGATCTTGCGATGGGTTTTCGTGTCGTCGGATCCGTATTGCACGAGATCTATTTCATCCTGCCTGACAGCAAAGGGTTCAAACTCACCATCAAACTTTGCTCCGGCTACGAAAACCTCGGCGTGGTCAGATTTACAAACCATTGATGCCCTGGCTCCGGAGGGAACGTAAACGCCTTCAGGTTCGCCATCCCACACATCAACGCCCCGGTTACCGATGTTCCCGGCGGTAAAACCCTCGACTTCTACATCCACTTTCCCGGTTGCGGGTACAATGCAGGTTTCGTAGCCTGGCACCTGATATTCGAATGCCTCTCCGTTCTTCAACTTCACAATGTTGAAATAGTTTAGCGGAACACGGCTATCATTCATGTCCACGATCGGCTTGTTCTGATTGTCATACGGGGCGATATGCATCATTGCTCCTAAGTTCTTCGATTTGGCCCCAGTAGCGGCCAGCTATCTAGTTCAAGCAGTTTCAGAATATTCTGAGATGAATTGATCCAACTCCTCGGTCGTCGGCATTGCCGGCGCGCAACCTACCCGGCTTACGACAATTGCCGCGCTGGCTGAACCGCGGCGAACGCTTTGTGAGACGCTCATCCCGTCTGCAAGGGAAGAAACAAATCCTCCCATGAAGGCGTCACCTGCTCCTGTCGGCTTCAGTGGTTTTGTAGGAAAAATTCCGGTTTCAAATTCAATGCCGTCAGCAAAGGTAATCGAACCCTTCTCACCCATTTTATAGACGACAATCTGTGCTGATGTTTCAGCTAAATGACGCGCTTTGTTCAGCCCCTTGTCGTAATCGCCAGCCATAAAGCCAAACTCGACATCATTGCCTACAACAATGTCACACAAATCGGCAGCCTTGCTGTAGACCTGAGAAGCGATTTCGGCCGACGGCCAGGAATACGGGCGATAATCAACATCAAATATCACCGGAAGTCCGTTTTCTCTTGCCAGTTCCATCGACTTGAACGCCGCAGTACGGGAAGGTTCTCCTGCGAAAACGGTCCCAGCTGAAATAAACGCACCATAGTCGGAGTAATTAACTGCCTCGACATCTTCCATCGACATCTCGAAATCAGCTGCACCATTACGATAAATTACTGATTGATGCTCTTCGACACGGCTTTCCACTACAGCCAGCGAATTGCGGGCCTCACCACCTACCGATCGGACATGGTCCCGGTTGATCGAATAGTGATCCAGC
>JBPCWJ010000073.1:0-11365 GCA_051009635.1 Rhizobiaceae bacterium | reverse complement strand
GAGGGGCCAAACCTTCTGGACGATGGCGCGCTTGCACCATGGCTTGAAGGGAATGTTCCCGGTTTTGACGAATTGCACGAGATAAGGAAGTTTGAAACCGGACAATCCAATCCGACCTATCTGATTACTGCGGAAAGCGGAAGATACGTACTACGAGCCAAACCTCCCGGTGAATTGCTGAAATCTGCCCATCAGGTCGATCGCGAATACCGCGTGATGAAGGCATTATCTGCTACTGCCGTACCGGTTCCCGCTGTAATCGCCCTTTGCGAGGCTGAAAATTCACCGATCGATCGAATGTTCTTCGTCATGGAATTTGTTGAGGGGCGCATATTCTGGGACCCTGCCCTGCACGAATTGGTAGGCAATGATGCCAACCAGCTACGTGGAGAAATCTATGATTCCATGAATGCGGCCATGGCGTCACTCCACGAAGTCGACATTAATGCGGTTGGCCTTTCGGATTTCGGAGTGCCTGGAAATTACTATGAGCGGCAATTGGGACGATGGGCGAAGCAATATGCGGCAAGCGAAATAGATCGTAATGAAGACATACACACGCTTGCGGATTGGCTCGCCCAAAAAATGCCACCCGATGATGGAGAGATTTCCCTCGTTCATGGGGATTATCGTCTCGACAATCTGATCTTTGCAAAAGATAGCGCTGAAATTCTGGGAATCATTGACTGGGAATTGGCAACGCTCGGTCACCCGCTCGCTGATCTTGCCTATCAATGCATGCAATGGCGATTACCGCATCAAGGTGGTTTCCGGGGATTGGGCGGAATAGACCGCAAGGCCTTGGGTCTACCTGAGGAAAAAAGCTATATCGAAGCTTATTGCAAGCGGCGCGGATTAGGCAAAATCGAAAACTGGAACTTCTATCTGGCCTTCTCGTTTTTCCGTTTGGCTGCGATTCTGCAGGGTGTCTACAAACGATCCCTGGACGGAAATGCATCCAATCCTGAACTCGCCGCAAGCTATGGGCCTGCTGTTCCGCTACTTGGTCAGATGGCCGTGGAAATTATTTCGGAGAATGAGTGAAACAGCATTTTTCTACGAAGATAAAACCGAATTGAAGGTTGGTGCGTAAGATTGAGTAGTCACACAATCGAGGGAGCTCCAAATGCCTAAATTCCCGGTAAATTTTGTTCGCCTTGTGTTATTGGCAATTATGCTGGTTTTGACATTGCCTGTAATTGGTTTGAAGGCCCAAACTGAGGGTGTCGATACGGACACTCTAGCCAGCAGGAGCGTGGTTGAAGATCAGTTGAATGCATTCAAGGAGCGGGATCTGGATCGTGCCTATTCACATGCAGCTCCGGGCATCCGATCGATGTTCCCGTCGGTTGAGCAATTTTCGAGCATGGTAGAACGCGGTTACACTGCGATTTACAGCCATAAATCATACGTATTTGGGCGAAACCGGCAAGAATCCGGCAATATTGTCCACGAAGTGATAATTACCGATGAAGCCGGCAGGCAATGGCAGGCGGTATACTCCTTAAAACGTCAGGAAGATGGAAACTGGCGAATCAATGGAGTGAAGCTGAACCCCTATAAGGGCGGGTCGGCGTGAAGCAACCACAAACTCTATCCAATGTCGGAAACTGCTCGGCAATATGAAACATTGGATAAATTAAGGACCCTTATCGTGCAACCCGAACAAGCTGGTTAAATCCGACATGCAGTGAATTCAGCCTGCGAGACAATTCCCGCAGGCTTTATTGTATCTATTGCTTCCGCTCCGGCATTTTGGGTGGAGTGTACCCTTCCCACTTGCCTGCAAGTATCGCTTTTGACGGCGACTTCTCGTCTGTTCTTGGTGCCTTGACATAAGCTTCGGAGACATCCGGCGGAAGCGCATATTCATCGACCGATGTCATGCGTACCTTGATGTCGTCTTTCGTCACATTGATCACCATCAAGTCTCGCGCCAAGGCCAGCGGGCCATCGTAGGTTTTGCGGACTTGATCATTGATCGCCTGATTGTTTTCAGGTGATTGTACCGAGTGGTAACCTACGGCCAGCCTCGGCTTGACCTGTGCCATCACCTTGCCGAATGCCTGCGGTTCGGAGTGAATACGGGTTGAGACATAGGTGGCTTGCGACAGATCCCAGCCGAAATATTCTGCTAGTGTCTTTGGTGGCAGGAAGCACTCATGTGAGGCCACATCTGCATCCTTGGCATATTTGATATACCACTTGTTCGGATAGGTATCGCCGCCAAATACATATTTCAGTCCATTCCACTCAAGGCTGTAGCTGACGGAACCGTCCAGACTGTGAATTGCAGGCCAGGACCGGATGGTTACGCCGTTTTCCTGATAGACGACTTCATTTTCCTGCTTGTAATCAAATTCGTGGACGACGATCTGGGCGCCCTTATCTGGCAATGCGCCAGTACGGGTCTCGAGATCCCAGGCATATCCCTTTTTCATGCCCTCGACGAAGGCCGCAGTGCCCAATTCAGGTTTGGACCCTGTTGGTCCGTAGATGTGGATGGGAGAGTACCGGCCAGACAGCCAACCGCCTATGTGCAACCCCATGAAATCTCCGACATGGTCTATGTGCAGGTGACTGGCAAACACCTTGTTGAGCTTGGAGAAATCCGGGCGTATCGAGAAAAGATTGCCCATCATTCCCAGACCTGCATCGAAAATAAACTTGTCGCCATTACCCAATTCAACGAGATAGGAAATGGACACGGCCCTTTTGGTCTGGTTCGGCATGCCGGTTCCAAGAGCAATAATGCGCATCTCGGCGGGTCCAAGTTCCTCGGTATTTGGGAAATAGCTGGCAGGATATTCGCCATCAGCAACCGGGGTAGCATTCCTGCCCTTTGGCAATACGTCTCTACCTGCGGATTGCGCAAAAGCCTTGTTGGGTTGAAGGTCTGAAACGCCTACATCTTTCCAATCGAAAGAGCCAATCCCAAAGATCGCAACTGCCACGCCTGCAATTGCAAATGTAATGCGCTTCCTATTCGCTTTAATCATCCGAAGCTCCTTCCATCAAAAATTGATTTTACAGAACCCCTATGATTCTGCATTTGGTTGTACTCGTCTTTAGACGAAGTAGCCATTCGGCAGGAGTTCAAACATGTTCGAACAGGTAAAAAACCTACGCAAGAACTGGTCAGCGGCAGTGTTGAAATTCAATCCGGATTATGATGAGCGGCGCGCCAAACAAGCGGAAACGCAAGCAGACCTACTCGATATCGGCGACTTCCCTGCCTTCCGAGCCATCCACCTGATGTGCCAAGGCTGCTTCCATGAATGCGTTCAAATCACCATCAAGCACATTATCGGGAGAGGAATTTTCGATGCCTGTCCGCAAATCCTTGACCATCTGGTAGGGTTGCAGCACATAGGATCTGATCTGGTGACCCCAACCAATTTCCGACTTTGAATCATGTTCAGCCTGAATGGATTCCTGGCGCTTCTTCATTTCCATGTCATACAGCCTTGAGCGGAGTGCGCTCATGGCATTTGCACGGTTCTGGTGCTGAGATTTCTCCGAGGAAGTCACAACGATGCCGGTGGGCAAATGCGTAATACGTACCGCTGAATCAGTGGTATTTACATGCTGGCCACCAGCGCCCGAAGACCGGTATGTGTCAATGCGTATATCCTTGTCCTGAATATCGATATCCACATTGTCATCGATGACAGGATAAACCCATACCGAAGAAAACGAGGTATGCCGGCGGGAATTGCTGTCATACGGCGATATCCGGACCAGCCGGTGAACGCCAGATTCTGTCTTGAGCCAGCCAAAGGCATTTTCACCTTTGATGAGTATCGAAGCCCCTTTAATTCCGGCTTCTTCGCCCGGGTTCGTATACTGAACTTCGACCTTGTAGCCATTTTTCTCGGCCCAGCGGATATACATGCGCAGCAGCATTTGGGCCCAATCCTGGCTTTCCGTTCCGCCAGCACCTGCATGAACTTCGACGTAACAATCGCTGGAATCAGCTTCACCTGAAAGGAGTGCCGCAACCTGCCTGCGCCCCAAATCGGCATGGAGTTCTTTCAGCGCAGCTTCCGCTTCCTCAACGATAGCCTCGTCGTTTTCTTCTTCGCCCAGCTCAATCAGGCCAACATGGTCTGCAAGTTCACCTTCGATTGATCTGATGGCAGAGATATTTTTTTCCAGATGCTGGCGTTCGCGCATAAGTTTCTGGGCTTGCGCGGGATCATTCCAAATGTCGGGATCCTCTGCCTTCTGGTTCAGTTCCTCGAGTTTCCGGTTGGCCACATCCCAGTCAAAGATGCCTCCTCAACAGGCTGACTGCCTGCTGGATATCACTGACAATGGACTGCATCTCTGCGCGCATTAATTCCTACCTTCTTTGCTCTGTCTTGCATGATGATGGCTGCCGGTCCAGCCAGAGGTGGGCGAAAATAGGTTCGCCCAACGGAAATGTAAACCACATCCGGTGAGCGATTGGATTCTATCAACGAAGAAAATTTGCAGCAACCAATTTGCCAGCTTCGGCACTAGATTTCAAAAGGTCAACTCCAACCTTTTGTCAGTAAAGGCCGCCAGTACCCGAAAGTACTGCCCTGTTGGCATCCGGTGAAACAGTCAGACGGTCACGGATCATGTCGTCGGCAAATCCGATAACCGAATAAACGCTTGGTGGTGCGGTTCCGGGCTTGAACGCTTCCAGAATAACACCATCAGCACCCGCATTGGCCTGCAAGCCCGTCTTGCGATCGATCGGGATCAGTTTCAGGCCGCGAGGTACACGGAAGTCCACCTGGTTTTTGCCCAACAGTGCCTGTTGCATGAAATCGAGAAAAATCGGCGCTGCCAATCCGCCACCTGTACTGCCTCTGCCCATCGGTTTGGGATTATCGTAACCAACATAGACTCCGGCTACCAGGTCAGGAGTATATCCTATGAACCAGGCATCCTTCTCGTCATTGGTGGTTCCGGTTTTTCCGGCAACCGGCACGCCCAGAGCCGCCACTTTGCGGGCAGTACCATTCAGAACAACACCTTCCAGCATCGAGGTCGTCTGATAGGCGGTCATCGGATCAAGGACCTGCTCGCGATTATCGATCAATTCAGGCTCTATCTGATTGGACCATTCGGTTGCTGCACACGCATCGCAAACCCTGTCCTCATGGCGGTAGATGGTCTTGCCGTAGCGGTCCTGAATTCTGTCGATGAAAGACGGTGTTATCTTGCGGCCACCATTTGCCAACACCGCATAGGCGGACACCATGCGCAAAACTGTGGTTTCGCCCGAGCCCAATGACATGGACAGGAGCGGCGAAAGGTTGTCGTAAATACCGAAGCGCTTGGCATATTCGGAGACCAATGGCATTCCCATATCCTTGGCCAACCGTACAGTCATAAGGTTTCGTGATTTCTCGATGCCTATGCGCAGTGTCGATGGGCCTGCGTAGCCGCCTCCATAGTTTTTGGGTTCCCAAAATCCCAGGGAGCCGCCCTGATCAATTTTGATCGGTGCATCAAGAACCACTGATGAAGGCGTATAACCGTTATCGAGGGCCGCTGCATAAACAAATGGCTTGAAAGAGGAGCCCGGCTGCCGATAGGCCTGTGTGGCGCGGTTAAACTGCGATTCAGCGAATGAAAACCCGCCCGACATCGCAAGGATGCGACCTGTATGCGGGTCCAGCACAATAATGGCACCCTGCACGTTTGGAGGCTGGCGAAGAACGTATTGACCCTGCTCTTCAAGCTCCTCAACGAATACAACATCTCCCGGTTGCACAATACCGTCTGCCGTTTTGGCCGTCCGATCCTTCTGGCCCTTTATCCGGACTTTTGTGGCCCATTCCATGCTTTCGAACGAAATGCGACCTGTTTTGCGCTCTTCAGTTTGTTCGCCGGCCTTGTCTGTGGCTGGTTGGAGGCCAATAGCCGCTTCCTCGGCTCCAGCTTCCAGCACAACCGCCAGCTTCCACTCAGGAACATCAGAAAGCGTATCAAATTCACCGAGTGCGACACCCCAATCTCCGCTCACATCGATTGTACTGACCGGCCCTCGCCATCCCTGCCTTTGATCAAATTCAACCAGGCCGTCCTGCAATGACGACCGGGCCATGACCTGCAGCTGCGGGTCCAGAGTGGTACGGATCGAGAGGCCGCCTTCATAAAGCGCATCTTCACCGTAGCGCTCAATGATTTCGCGGCGCACCTCTTCGGCAAAATAGTTGGAGGCAAACAGATAGCTTGACCGCCGTCTTGGGGTTACGACCAGATCGGTGGCCTTGGCCTTGTCGGCATCTTCTACCGAAACATATCCATTATCGACCATCCGATCGATTACCCAGTTGCGGCGCTCGATTGCCGCTTCCTTGTGCCTGAAGGGGTGATAGTTGTTCGGCGCCTTTGGAAGTGCGGCAAGATAGGCCGCTTCTTCAAGCGTCAATTCCTGAACTGACTTGTCAAAGTAAACGAGCGAGGCTCCGGCAATTCCGTATGATCCGAGACCAAAGAAAATCTCGTTGAGATAAAGTTCCAGTATCCGGTTCTTTGTATAGGCCTGCTCGATCCGCAGCGACAACACCGCTTCCTTGATCTTGCGGTCAATCGTGCGCTCATTGGTCAGAAGAAAGTTCTTGGCGACTTGTTGGGTAATCGTTGAAGCACCAACCTGACGCCGGTTGCTGCCCATATTCTTGACATTGGTAATGACGGCCCGGCCAAGGGCCAGAAAATCTATACCTGGATGATTGTAGAAGTTCTTGTCTTCGGCCGAGATGAAAGCAACCTTCAGGAGGTCCGGTACTGCCTGAATCGGAAGATACAGTCTGCGTTCCTTGGCATATTCTGCCATCAACGCGCCGTCATCTGCATGAACTCTTGTTGTTACCGGCGGCTCATAGGCTACCAGCACCTCATGATCGGGCAGATCTTTTGAAAGATCGTTGACGTACCACATCACACCGGTGAATGCGAGGATACCGAAGAGCATTCCCATGCCAATCAAATATCCGATCAGTCTCAAGAACATGTGTTTTTCCCAGTTTCAGCCCGGAGAGACAGGTTAGCACAATGTCAGCACCTGTTCATCCCGCCTATTTTAACCAAAGATGGCTTTCTTCAATTCAACAACCATCGCAAAGGGCATGATTTCAATGAATTAAAACTGATTTCAGTCACGCGTTTATTCGAAGCCTTTGCGTTACCCAGTACTATCGCCGTCAATCGGGCGATATCATGATTCTCACCATTTTTTGCGCGATATCCAATGAATTACAGTTTCAAATGTAAAATGGAACGCGTCGATACTGTTGATATGGGTAAATAGGGAGAATTTATGTCATTTGGCAATTAAGTTGCCGACATCCTCCAGATAAAGTTCCCAAAGCTTACATACGCGGTTCGAAGAAAGAAAATACGGAATTTGCGATCAGTCTGGCGATGTTGTCCTGCCATTCGGGATCAGTAAGCAGCTTTTCATCCTCGGCATTAGACAAATAACCCAGTTCCAGCAGTACACCAGGTACTTCTGGTGCCTTCAGAACCATAAATCCCGCAGACCGTTGAGGATTCTTGATCATCTTGATTCCGGAAGAAAGATTACCTGTCAGTGTCGAAGAGAAGGCAAGGGAAAACACTTTTGTTTCCCTTGCAGTAAGATCGGCCAATATCCCGCTGACAACCTCCTCTTCTACAGGGTTGTCCAGTCCGGCAGCGATATCGGCCATGTTTTCTGATTCAGCCAATTGCTGCGCCAGCGCGTCGGAAGCCTTGTTGGACAAGGTGTAGATAGAAGCACCCCTCACCCATTTTTGCTTTAGGGAATCGGCATGAATTGAAATGACAAGATCAGCCTTGTTCCGGCGGGCGAAGTTCACCCGTTCGCGCAAGGAAAGAAAAACATCGCTGTTACGGGTCAGCTTGACATCAAATGGCCCTTTCGCTGAAATTTTTTCTGCAAGCTTGTTGGCAATCTGGAGTGTCAGATCCTTCTCACGCGTACCTTTTGCGCCGATTGCGCCACCATCGATGCCGCCATGACCCGGATCCAGCACAATGACAAAATGGCCTTCCTTTTTCTCTGCCGGCCGCATTCTGTCACCCTTTACTGCTGTTTCGCCAGACTTGCCCAGCAATTGCTGCTGGTTAGCTATTGATTGCCTGAATTGTTCGGGACTGACCTTGGACAAATCGATTGTGAGTCGAAATTTCTGTGCAGATTCAAGTTCTTGCAATTTGATTTCGCTAATTTCCGCCGGGCCGGAGAGCGAAACCACTATACGCGAACGATCACTGCCAATTGCACCATAGCGCAGATATGAAACGAGACCTCGCGGCTCCAGATCATCAGGATTTGCGAAACGGAACAACATGGAGGAACCATCGATCACCATCCGTTCCGGTTCATCCATCAGGAAACTCTTGAATTCAATCTTGCGGTCAAAATCAAAGTAAATCCTGGTTGAGTTCTCATCTCCGGCAACACGCCCCGCGGAAACGATTGCGGGTTGTTGCAGTTTCAGCCTTGCAGGAACCGTGTCGATCCCGGTGGCGCCTTCATTGGTTGAGGCCCCCTGCGAATTCGCATTCACCATCGCACTGCTCTGAACGAGCAGTGCGATGCACCATAGCTGGAACATGTACCGCAGAAATTTGATTGCCGGCTCCAAAATAGCCATGCCCCTCGTGTTAATCATGATGGAGATATCATATTTCTCCGCGGATTGACTTGCCTCCTGTGGATGAAAAAAGATCAGCCGCCCTTTGACCTTCCAAATCCACAACCAGTTGGCACTTTCTGCCGAAAGCTGAACTCGCTTTTTTGTTGTAATCCATGCACCTAACTGATTTTGCTTGTGTTCGACAAGAGTAATGCCTATTAGTTTTACTACTTGGTTCAGGGAATCTTGAATCTTGCCAATAGCCTGCAATGTAACTTGCTGGCAGGACCGAAAGTAAGAAACCGCCCCATGCTCATAGAGATGGCGGGCGATTTATTGAGGTCAGGCAAATCTTCTCCCCGAACACAAGCACGTGTAATTCGCGCGGTAGTCCGAGAGAAATGGATACCGCTTCGATAAAGCGCAGATCAGGATCCCCAATACAGGAATGATCGCGCATTTCACCGGCCGGAAAATTCCGGTCATGTGCAACCAAATCGGCTGGATGTAAGTTTAGTGAATCTCATTAACGAATACGGAGCAAATAACGTTACCGGTACCCATTTCCCAATGGGTATGGGGACAGAAGGCGCTCATTCGGAAATTCACATATCATCGCCGGATTTTAGAACAACATCAAACATACTCCGGACACCTGGGCGACTACGAGGCGACTGCCAAAATTTACGCAAAGGATTGTTCCTTCCGAGATTACTGGAAAATTCAAAAACCAATTCACGAGGAAACGTGTCCGGTTCCGTGTTTGCGGAGAACCGAACTTATGGCAAGCAACAAGATGCTTATAGACGCATCGCACCCGGAGGAGACCCGGGTCGCGGTGGTTCGCGGGAATCGAATCGAGGAGTTTGATTTCGAATCACAAGCGAAGAAACAACTTCGCGGAAACATATACCTGGCAAAGGTAACAAGAGTAGAACCGTCGCTACAGGCGGCGTTTATTGACTACGGTGGCAATCGTCACGGATTTCTGGCTTTCAGCGAAATCCATCCCGACTACTATCAAATCCCAATGGCGGACCGGCAGGCGCTCCTGGACGAGGAAGCGCTTGAGGCCGAGGATGCTGATGAGCCTGAAGCCAAGCCCGTCAGAAAAAGACGCGCGCGAAAATCATCAAAACAAGATGAAAATGCAGATGTAAAATCTGCCGAAAAGGAATCAGCAGACGATAAACCGGGCACAGACGAGCCAACAGAAAGCTCTGAAGAAACCGTAGCTGCCGAGACAACTGATAATGTCGAAACCGTCCCGGTTGAACAAAATAAGGCTATAGAAGAAGACGCGGCTGTAGAAGAAGAACCACAGCCCGAAGCAAGTGCTGAAGCTGACGCAGATTCGGCTGAGGCTAAGGACGAAAACCCTCCAATCGCCGAAGATGACACAGAATCGTCAAAAGATGATGCTGCCGATGAAGCGGATGAGGAAGCCGAAGGCGATGAAAAGCCGGGGCGTACCATTGCGGCAATATATGAAACTGACACTATCTCAGAACCGGCGCCGGAAGATGATGGCGATGGCGACGATGTCGGCGATTCTGGAGAGAAAGCCGAGGCAAAGGCTCCAGATGAAGAGGTAAAGGCGGAAGCCAAGGAAAAGCCGAAACGCCGCACGCGCAGGAAAGCAAAGCCCAAGACGGCAGTGAAGCCAAAAAAGAAAACCGAAAAAGAAGAAGTTTCTGCTTCTGAAGAAGAGGCCAAGGGCGAACCAGCAGAGGCTGTTTCCGAAGAAGTGCCAGAGGTCGCTGCCGATAAGGCTGACGGCGAGGCTGCGCCCGAAGGTGAAACAGCTGAGAATACGGAAGAAACTGAAACCACGCAGGCAAAGCCCAAACGAAGAACTTCGACACGCGCCAGGAAAAGCACAACGCGCAAGCGGCGCAGCAAGCCAGATAAGGACGAAGACGGAGCAGATGCTTCGCAGGATGGCGAAAACACCGATTCAGCGGACGAAAATGGCGATGACGATATCGAATCGGTAGGTCGCGAAGATGCGCTGGAGGAAGTTCCTCACCGGCGCAAACCCAGGCGTCAGTACAAGATACAGGAAGTCATCAAACGCAGGCAAGTCATGCTTGTTCAGGTAGTCAAGGAAGAGCGCGGCAACAAAGGCGCGGCACTGACCACATATTTGTCGCTGGCAGGTCGTTATTCTGTGCTGATGCCGAACACTGCAAGAGGCGGTGGAATTTCCAGAAAAATAACCAATGTCGCCGACCGGAAACGCCTCAAGGCAATTGCTGCAGAGTTGGACGTCCAAAAAGGCATGGGAGTCATTTTGCGGACAGCAGGTGCCAGCAGGACCAAGGCAGAAATCAAACGCGATTTTGAATATTTAATGCGCCTTTGGGAGAATGTACGCGAGTTGACACTGTCGTCAACCGCTCCCTGTCTTGTCTATGAAGAAGGCAGTCTGATCAAGCGGTCAATCCGTGACCTTTACGACAAAAATATTGAGGACGTTCTGGTCTCCGGTGACAGTGGCTATCGCGAAGCCAAGGAATTCATGCGCATGCTCATGCCCAGTCACGCCAAAAACGTGAAGGAGTATGTTGAGGACCTTTCGATATTTTCCAGATTTAATGTCGAGCAGCAATTGGATCGACTGGTAACGCCGCAGGTCACGCTCAAATCCGGTGGCTATTTGGTGATAAATCAGACTGAAGCGCTGGTATCGATCGATGTGAACTCCGGCCGGTCGACGCGCGAGCACTCCATTGAAG
>JBPCWJ010000072.1:0-3296 GCA_051009635.1 Rhizobiaceae bacterium | reverse complement strand
ATGCACCACCACCCTGATTGGAAGATTTGTCTCCGGCGGGTTTTCCCTTGAGCACAGCCTGTGCGCCCTTTGCAACTGCAATTCCGATGGCCACCTTGGCCAATGTTCCCATCAAACTCATTACGCTCTCCCGTGAAGTTTTAGTATAATGTATTTGTCGGCAGTCTCACATTAAGTGAATTGCGGGGCAACATTTTTAATGGGTACTGTCTTGCAAAAGACAAGGCCAGATTGGTATTTTAATCAGTCAGTATATAATGCCTACAAACTGCTCTAATGCTTCACCCACAGTTGGAAAGGAGGCGGCCCATGGAAAATGAATCCCTGATGGCCGATCTGGTTGGCTGGATATCAAAGGAACCCCGAACCTATCAGGAAGCAATGGATGCCTGGCGGACGTCCTGTCCCAGGCTTTCAATCTGGGAAGATGCCGTGGATCACGGCTTCATCAAACGTGAAATCGATGAAAAATCAGTACCAATTGTCCAGGTAACTGCAAAGGGTAATGAGTTCCTTAAATCATTGGGCAGGCAGGCTGCCTGAATTGTCAGGAAACTGGCCAGACGCTTCCTGGAACAAAGATATCACCTGAGAACATCATTCTTGCCGTACGAAGCAGGCCTGCGGAATTCAGCTCAAATCCGTCATCACCGATCTTGTAATCAAACACCACATCGATAAATCCGCTTGGATGCTCGATCTTGACCGGTGTGGGATGGGTATTGCTGATAGAAACCAATCCTTCAGCGATCGTATTTGGTGCAAGCAGGCAGGAGCCGGTACAGATTGAGCCGGTCACCGCATAGGATGGATGGGTGTTCCAGGGCATGAAATAGCGTGCCGCAGCAGTACCGCCCTCACGGGCAGGAGCCAGCAATCCGAACTTCGGCACAACCGATTTTGTTACGTCACCTAACCCCATCAATTCACCTGCCTTCAGGCGGACTTTTTCGATTTTTTCGAACAGGGCCTTGTTTTCCTCCAGCTCTTCCCGGCTCTCATAACCGGTAATGCCAAAATCCTCTGCTCTTCCGATAACCATGGGCATGGCGACATCTATGCATGTGACTTCATACCCTTCGATTTCCTGCCGCGATTGACCAGTTGGAAACAGAGTGCCGGTCTTTGAGCCAATCACATTCATGAAATTGAGAATGACCGGAGCAGCGGTTCCCGGAACGCCGGTAATACTGGCATCGCCATCGTAGTTGACAGCCCCGTCTGGCGTTTCGACAACTGCCTCGACCTGCGCTTCAGTATTCACGCTATGGATATTTACGTTAGTTGTGTCACCCGTTATCGGCAACAGACCCATCTCAAGGGCCGCGGGACCAACACCAGCCAGAATGTTGCCGCAGGTCGGGGCAAAATCGACCAATTCCTGATCGACGGAAACCTGCGCGAAAAAATAGTCGATATCTGCCCATTCATCTTCCGACCGGGAGAGCATTGCGACTTTGGTAGTGACAGCGTTACCGCCACCAACCCCGTCGATATTCAAGGGATGTCCGGCGCCGACTGCGGCGATCAAAACCTTCGCAAGCTGGTCACGATCTTCGGGCAGGTCCGCACGGTTGAAGTACGGACCTTTTGACGTTCCACCGCGCATCAGAATGCAGGGGATTGGATGTTGCTTCATCGCTCCGCCCTCATCTAAACGGCCATGGCAGGTCCATGTAGCCCTGCAGCAATCCCGGCGGGAAATCGCGATTGAGCGACCACGCCATGAAACACATGAAGGCGATGCCGCAGGCAGAATATATCGCAGCGTTCAGCCATGACAGTTCCGCACGATAGCGCAGGAAGCTGACCAGGAAAATCGCCAGCGCAATGATGAAGCCGAACACCCAGCACAATGCCAGCAGGAAGGCAAACCATGCCAGCGTGGCCCACAAGCCGTGCGGCGCGTCGGCATCCTCGCCGTTCATCTCGCGGTCGGCAAAGACCACATCCGTTTCCGGTTTTCGCATCATCTGAACCATCAGGATCAGGCAGCAGGCGATCGATATCCCGGCGATGACCATTGGTACTACCTTGTCTCCGATCAGCCGGTCGTTGATCAGGGAGGCATTCCAATAGGCGATGATCAAATAGACGAGTATCGCACAAAGGAACAGAAAGGGGGCCCGCTTCGAACCGGACTTCACGTCGCCCTCCGCCATGATCAGTTTCGCCTGCCGGATTCCCAACACAACAGAAACGACGGTGATGATGATCAGGACAATGACGATCGGGCTGAAGACATATTCCAGACCGGCGGAAGTGCTTTCACGAAAACGGAAACTCGCGATCTGGACTGCCTGGTTGGTAAACTTCTCAACCGGATTGGACAGAACAAAACCAATCAGGAATGCCGGCCGCGACCAGTCAAACCGTCTCAGGAAGATGCCAACAAGACCGAAGCCGAACAAGGCAACCAGATCGGCGAAGTTCTGGCCCGACTGGAAGGCTGCAAACGAAATCAGCATGAACAGGAAGGGCGCCAGCAGGGTGAACCGGATGGTCGTCAGCTTGGCAATTCCACCGGATGCTGCAATACAGAGCAATGTGCCGACGACATTGGCCAAAGCCAGAAGCCAGACAATTGCATAGGTCATATCCAGATTGTTCTTGAGCATGCCAGGGCCGACTTCGATCTGGCCGGACCCGAGCAGCGCTACAGCGCCGATGAAGATCGCCATGGAGCCGGAACCTGGAATCCCGAACAGCAGTGTCGGGACTAACCCCCCGCCTTCCTTGGCATTGTTGGAACTTTCCGGCCCGATAATACCCCGGACCTCTCCACTGCCGAATTTAGACTTGTCCTTGGTGGATTGTACCGTGTGACCATAGGCGATCCAGTCGACAACCGATCCGCCCAACCCCGGTATGACACCAACAACAACACCGATGATGGAACAGCGCAGCGACAGGAAGATGTTTGCTGCCCAATCCTTGACCCCCTCAAGCCAACCAGCACCTAGTTCCGCGCTCTTGGAGATAGCCCGGTTCTGGCGCAGCAAGGCAACAATCTCGGGAATTGCAAATATACCCAGGCCGACAATGACAAGTTTGAACCCATCAATCAGATAGGGATAATCATAGCTGGACATTCTAAGGCTGCCGCCCGCGTCAGCAGCACCAATCGTGCCCACCATCAGGCCAAGTCCGGCGGCGGCTATACCTTTCAGCGCCACACGTCCAGCCAGAATTGCCACCATGGACAGACCGAGGATCGTCATCATCAGCATTTCCGGCAAGCCGAATGACAGCACAATCGGACGTGCAACGAGAATGAATACTGTAAGGAATGCGGC
>JBPCWJ010000071.1:0-2795 GCA_051009635.1 Rhizobiaceae bacterium | reverse complement strand
TAGTAGAGCTGGTCATAAAGATCAGTCTGAATCCTTGTGCTGTTACTATTTCAAACAAGGGCTTGGCTCGAAGCCTCCTCTTATGGTATTCGCGGCGAAACTGTAAGCGGATGCTAGTACAAACTTTCCTATAGGCACCTCTTCAGCCGATATAATTCAAACCATTATTTCGTGGAGCCCTGACATGGCGCTATCGCAAACCAATACCGATACTACTTCATTTTTTTCGACAACTCTTGAAGAGTCCGATCCTGAAATCTTCGGCGCCATTCGCAATGAACTGGGCCGTCAGCGCCACGAAATTGAATTGATTGCCTCAGAGAACATTGTGTCGCGGGCCGTTCTTGAAGCGCAGGGCTCGATCATGACCAACAAATATGCCGAAGGTTATCCCGGCAAGCGCTATTACGGCGGCTGCGAGTTTGTCGATGTAGCAGAATCACTTGCTATTGAGCGGGCAAAACAACTTTTCGATTGCGACTTCGCCAATGTGCAGGCGAATTCAGGAAGTCAGATGAATCAGGCTGTATTTCTGGCGCTATTGCAGCCGGGTGATACCTTCATGGGGCTGGACCTGAATTCAGGTGGGCACCTGACCCATGGTTCTCCGGTCAACATGTCTGGAAAATGGTTCAACGTTGTTTCCTATGGTGTAAGGGCAGACGATCATTTGCTCGATATGGACGAAGTTGAGGCAAGGGCAAAGGAACAAAAGCCCAAGCTGATCATCGCCGGCGGCACAGCATATTCCCGTATCTGGGACTGGAAGAGATTTCGCGAAATTGCTGATTCCATTGATGCTTATCTGATGGTCGACATGGCCCATATTGCCGGTCTCGTGGCAGCGGGAGTTCATCCTTCGCCAGTGCCGC
Source organism: Rhizobiaceae bacterium (assembly GCA_051009635.1). Lineage (GTDB taxonomy): Bacteria > Pseudomonadota > Alphaproteobacteria > Rhizobiales > Rhizobiaceae > BOKV01. The sequence continues at coordinate 1,923 of JBPCWJ010000071.1, read as the reverse complement.
ACGCGCATGTAACCACGACAACAACGCACAAATCCCTCCGCGGTCCCCGTGGTGGACTGATTTTGACCAATGACGAGACAATCGCAAAAAAGGTCAACTCCGCTGTTTTCCCGGGCCTTCAGGGCGGACCATTAATGCACGTAATTGCAGCCAAGGCAGTATCCTTCAAGGAGGCTCTTGCCCCGGAATTCAAACTCTATGCCAGCAATGTTGTCGAGAATGCCCGCGCCCTTTCAGGCAGCCTGCAATCAAACGGGCTGGATATTGTGTCCGGCGGAACCGATAACCATTCAATGCTGGTCGACTTAAGGCCCAAAAATGCTACCGGGAAACGGGCTGAAGCAGCGCTTGGCCGCGCCAACATCACCTGTAACAAAAACGGAATTCCTTTTGACCCCGAAAGGCCCTTTGTGACATCGGGCATCAGGCTTGGAACACCCGCGGGTACGACAAGGGGTTTCGGCGTTGCGGAGTTCGTCGAGATTGGAAACATGATTTCCGAGGTGCTTGATGGCCTTAAAGAAGCAAATTCCGACGAAGGCAACGCCGCGGTCGAAGCTACGGTTGAAAAGAAGGTAATCGAGCTTACCGAACGCTTTCCGATTTATCCTTATCTGTAGGAGCAGATTTTGCGCTGTCCTTATTGCGGTTGTGCCGATACGCAGGTCAAGGATTCCCGCCCGACTGAAGATGGTTCTTCAATTCGCAGGCGCCGGGTTTGTTCCGACTGTGGCGGACGCTTCACGACCTTTGAGCGTGTCCAGCTTCGCGAACTGACCGTTCTGAAGAAAACCGGCAAGCGCGCGCCTTTTGATCGCGCCAAACTCGAACGCTCAGTCCAGACAGCATTGCGCAAACGCCAGGTCGATCCCGAGCGCGTGGAACGCATGGTGACCGGTATCGTACGCCAGCTTGAAAGTCAGGGCGAAGGCGACATTGCCACCAGTGAAATTGGCAAGCTTGTAATGGAAGGTCTGAAAAATATTGATGAAGTTGCCTATGTACGGTTTGCTTCCGTCTATCAGGATTTTCAGGAAGTTCGTGACTTTGAGGGTTTTCTCGGCAAGATGCACGACGATGAGAGTTAAACGATCTCAAAGTTGAGACTGCCGGTTTCGAGAAACAATCTATGCCAGTGCAAGGAAATTCAGACCTGGATACCAGCATTGATATGCGCTTCATGGAAGCGGCAATCCGGCTTGCTCGTAAACATCAAGGCTGGACTGGAACAAATCCTTCGGTGGCATGCCTATTGGTTCGTGATGACGGGAAGGGGCCTTACATCATCGGTTCGGCTGTTACAGCCATTGGTGGCCGTCCCCATGCTGAACCAATTGCGCTCGAACGAGCAGGAAATCTGGCCTCAGGGTCGACTGCTTACGTCACCCTGGAACCATGTGCCCATCATGGTCGAACGCCACCCTGTGCCCAGACGCTGATTGATGCCGGTGTTCGCCGTGTCGTAACTGCTGTGGTCGATCCTGATGAACGAGTCAATGAGCTCGGACACAAAATGCTGCGTGAAGCCGGAGTTGAAGTCGATACAGGTATTTGTGGACCATCTGCATCAACTGACCTGGCTGCCTATCTGAAGCACAAGAATTTCAGGAAACCATGGGTCACGCTGAAATTGGCGATATCCAGGGATGGGTATATCGGGGTCAGGGGCGAAGGTCAGGTGTCGATTTCCGGAGATATTGCATGGGCACATACCCACATGCTCAGAGCAAGAAATCAGGCCATATTGATTGGTTCCGGCACCGCTCTTGCTGATGATCCGTCACTGACATGCCGTTTGGATGGAGTTGAACAACGGTCGCCGATCCGCATTATTCTTGATCCTGAAATGAAGCTGGGTACCGAGAGCAAACTCGCAAAAACCGCGAGGTCGGTAAATACGAATATTGTTGCGCCGGAATCAGA
>JBPCWJ010000070.1:0-22948 GCA_051009635.1 Rhizobiaceae bacterium | reverse complement strand
CAGATGCCCTGCTTACGTGAAAGGGCGGGTTCATGACTATCCAATCATAGGAGCGGTTAACAACTTCCGTCGTGAGATCAATCCAGTGAAAACCTGTAACTGTCCCGGTACCCGGCTGCTTCATGTTCTCCTCAGCCGCAACCAGCGATGGCCAATGTGCCTCATAACTGTCGAGAGCCTTGATGTTATCGCACCGCTTGAGTAATTCCGTTCCGAGATAACCCCAACCGGCACCAAAATCTGCAACATCTCCACTGATGGCGTTGTCGAATTGGTCGGCAAGAAGTTGTGATCCGGGATCCGGCCCGTCTGCCGAAAACATTCCCGGTGCGATCACGTACCCATCGTCTGGTTTTGTGACTATTTCTGCCGGCCAAACCTGGTTGCTACGTTTCACCCAGAAAAGTTGTGCATGGTGTTTGGAAAAGCTGCCATCCACGCCTACCCTTCGGGCCACCCATTTTCTGAGCGAGGCAATACCGGCGGTTTTCTCACCTGCCATGATGATGGTTCCGCCCTCGCGAACAATGGACCATGCACGAGCGAATTCCACTTCGTTTGCCTTGCGGGATCTGCCTGCAAAGATTACCGCGCCTTCCTTGTTCGAAATCTCTGCTGGAAGCTCAGAGACAACCTCGTATCCTGAATTTTCAAGAGCAAGATATTGTGGGCGGAATCCCTGCTCGCAAATGAATGTCTTTGCAAATTCTTCCAATCGGTGAGGTAAAGGATTTGCGTCCAACATCAACCATTGTGGCTCAATGTGACCAGAGGGAGTAGTGCCTTGAGTAGATGGTGCAGGAAGTTCCACAAGGCCCCGCTCATGGGCTATTGCCAATGCCTCGGCACTGTTTTGGTTAGGCTCGGCGTTTCGCCATTTACCTGCCATGTGAATATCCCCGGGCCGGCAGCCCAAAATAAAAAGGCCGGATTAATCCGGCCTTTTCCAATCTCATCATGCCGGATCAGGCATCTTGTTCTTCAGTGACAATTTCCTTGCCGGTCTCCTGATCGACTACTTTCATTGAAAGGCGAACCTTGCCGCGGTCATCAAAGCCCATAAGCTTCACCCAGACCTTGTCACCTTCCTTGATGACGTCAGTGGTTTTGGCGACCCTTCCTTCGGTCAATTGTGAAATATGGACCAGGCCGTCACGGGAACCGAAGAAATTGACAAAAGCACCGAAATCGACGGTCTTGACGACAGTACCCTGATAGATCTCACCAACTTCCGGCTCTGCAACAATGGAATGAATCCACGCGCGCGCTGCCTCAATCTCCTTGCCGGAGGAAGAAGCGATGCGGACTGTGCCATCATCCTCGATATTGATCTTTGCACCGGTCTTCTCAACGATTTCGCGGATTACCTTGCCACCGGCACCTATTACATCGCGGATCTTGTCGGTAGCTATCGTCATCTGCTCAATACGTGGAGCAAATTCGCCCAGTTCGCCGCGGCTTTCCGACAGCGCCTTGGACATCTCGCCAAGAATATGTAGACGGCCGTCTTTCGCCTGATCAAGCGCTACACGCATGATCTCTTCGGTAATTCCGGTAATCTTGATATCCATCTGGAGCGAGGTGATCCCATCGGAAGTACCGGCAACCTTGAAGTCCATGTCACCTAGATGGTCCTCATCGCCCAAAATGTCGGACAGAACAGCGAAATCATCGCCTTCCTTGATGAGGCCCATGGCGATCCCGGCAACCGGTGCCTTGATCGGCACACCGGCATCCATCAGTGAAAGGGATGTACCGCAAACCGTCGCCATGGAGGACGAACCATTGGATTCGGTAATCTCGGAAACCACCCGCATGGTGTAGGGGAATTCCTCAGCGCTTGGCAGCATGGGACGAATTGCACGCCATGCCAGCTTGCCATGACCGATTTCACGGCGGCCCGGTGAACCGACCCGGCCTGTTTCACCAACCGAAAATGGCGGGAAGTTGTAATGCAGAAGGAATGTTTCCTTGTATGTCCCGGTCAGGGCATCAATGAATTGCTCATCATCGGAGGTTCCAAGCGTCGAGACGACAATTGCCTGCGTCTCACCGCGGGTGAACAACGCGGAACCGTGTGTTCTCGGCAGCATGCCGACTTCCGCTTCGATTGGACGTACGGTTGAGGTATCACGTCCGTCAATGCGCTTGCCGGTCTTCAGGATTGAGCCGCGAACCACATTGGCTTGCAGGTTCTTGAAAACTTCGGAAACAATCTGCGCGTCATTTGCATCAGACTCTTCGGTGATAAACGCTTCCTTAACCTTTGCCTTCGCAGCATCAAGGGCATTATAGCGTTCCTGCTTGTCAGATATCTTGTAGGCCGCCTCAATGTCGTCGCTCACCAGCTTGGCCATGTCAGCTTCAAGTTCGGAATGATCGGGAGCAACATGCTCGCGTGGTTCCTTGGCAGATTTCTCGGCCAGCTTGATAATTGCCTCAATAACCGGCTGGAAACCGGCATGACCGAACATGACCGCTTCAAGCATGGTCTTTTCATCAAGCTGGCTGGCTTCCGATTCAACCATCAAGACTGCATCAGCAGTACCCGCCACAATCAAATCCAGTGACGATTCCGGCATTTCATCAATATTCGGGTTAAGTACGAATTCGCCGTCAATCAGTCCGACACGCGCTCCGCCAATAGGTCCGAGGAACGGAACACCGGAAAGGGTCAGCGCGGCAGAACAGGCTACCATAGCGACAATGTCCGGATCGTTCTCAAGGTCATGCTGCATGACCGTTGCGATCACCTGTGTGTCGCACTTGAAGCCATCTGCAAAGAGAGGGCGGATCGGCCTGTCGATCAAACGCGAGGTTAGTGTTTCCTTTTCGCTCGGACGGCCTTCCCGCTTGAAAAATCCACCTGGAATCTTTCCTGCTGCATAGGTCTTTTCCTGATAATTGACCGTCAGTGGGAAAAAGTCCTGGCCCGGTTTTGGCTCCTTGTTTGCCACTATAGTGGCGTGCACAACGGTTTCGCCATAGGTGGCGATGACGGAACCATCTGCCTGCCGGGCAACTTTGCCTGTCTCGAGTGTAAGCGGGCGTCCGCCCCAGTCTATTTCAATACTATGTACATCAAACATGTCTTGTCCTTCATGTGCCGGCACGTATCCCGATTGACCCTGTCAAATTGAATGGGAAATATTACCGAATCTGGCTGTGTTTTTGGCACCATGGGCAAGACAACGAGAAACCTGGATAAACGCGCCTAAACGCTTCAGATATCTTGTAATCCTGCCCTTTACACCAAAGTCTTGGTGCCTGTTACATTGATGGCCTGTCGCGGGACACAACAAAAACCCGCCAGAGGCAGACCTGCGGTACCTTTATCCGGTTCCGCAGGAAGTAGTTCCTTAGCGTCGCAAGCCGAGGCGCTCAATCAATGAGCGGTAACGCGCTTCGTCTCCCGACTTCACATAGTCGAGCAGGCGGCGGCGTTGGGATACGAGCTTCAACAACCCACGGCGGGAATGATTATCCTTTTTGTGGCCCTTGAAATGCTCGGTCAGATTGGAAATACGTTCGGAGAGTATGGCAACCTGCACTTCCGGAGATCCGGTGTCGTTTTCCTTGGTTGCATATTCCTTGATCAGCGCGGCCTTGCGCTCTGGTGTAATCGACATCGTCCATTTCCTTTTCTTGTACGGAATTCCACCAATGGCGGATCCGGAACCTTCACGTCGCCCACAGCCGGGATGTCGTCCAGCAGGGGCCATTAGCAAACGGGCGGGTCAATTACCCGCCTGTTGCGGTGCATATAGGCGATTTCTCCGGTAAATACCAGAACTTTGTGACCGATCCGAAACCATAACACCAACAAGCTGCTTGACTTCGGTTCAAACAAGCCCCATTTGCTGGGAATATTCTCGTGCTAGCGCGGTTCGCCAATATCGTGGCGATATATTCTCGGGATTTGTGTTTCAATCTTTCCATCTGTTCCAGAAGCGCCTGGATGATGGCGGCAGACCAGGATCTGTCGCGCCTCCAATAGCGTGCTCCCTTCTGGTACTAAAGGAAAAATCTTAATTGGAATCTTCAAAATTTTCGGCTCTCGGTCTTGCCGGGAAGCTTCTTAAAGCGATTGGTGACGCAGGCTATACACAGCCCACGCCAATACAGGAAAAAGCAATCCCCATTCTGATTGACAAGTCAGATATGATCGCCGTTGCGCAAACCGGCACCGGCAAGACAGCGGCGTTTACACTTCCGCTTCTTCAGAAACTGGAAGGTACAAAGAAATCAGCCAGGCCAAAGCGGCCCAAGGCAGTGATATTAACCCCAACCCGCGAACTAGCCAGTCAGATATCAGACAATATCCGGACTTACAGCAGATATATGAAGATCCGCCAGGCGGTAATCATGGGTGGTGTAAAACACAAGCCTCAAATCGAGGCATTGCGGCGTGGACCTGATATTCTGGTCGCAACACCAGGTAGACTGCTGGATCTGATTGAACAGCGCCATGCTGATATGCGCGACGTGAACTATGCTGTTCTTGATGAAGCAGACCGCATGCTGGATATGGGATTTGTCCGCGATGTCCGGGAGATTTTTGCGCATATGCCCGCAGAACGGCAGACATTGCTGTTTTCAGCGACCATGCCGCGCGAAATCGAGAAACTTGGTAAGGAAATCCTGAATAATCCCCAACAGGTTAGGATTGAGGCCAAACCCGTTGAAGTTGGACGGATCAAACAATCGGTTGAATTTCTGGAAAAACCCGGAAAACTGCCACGGCTGATTGAATTGCTTTCTCTGCCGGAATTTGAACGCGTCATTGTCTTCGTACAAATGAAATACGCTGCGGAACGCGTTGCCAAGCAATTGACCGCAGCAGGCATCCCGACTCAGGCTCTCCACGGAAACAAGTCCCAAGGTGCCAGGCAACGTTCCCTGGACATTTTCAGGAAAGGAAAATCAAGAGTACTGGTAGCTACAGATATCGCTTCGCGTGGCATTGATGTGGACAAGGTAACCCACGTTATCAACTACGACATGCCGGAAGAGCCCGAGAGTTATGTCCACCGTATCGGCCGCACTGCGCGTGCAGGCAATTTAGGCGAAGCAATTACCTTTTGTCAGGCATCAGATGTAAAGGCACTGCGAACCATAGAACGCATGATCAATCACGATCTCGATACTGTTGGCGAAGCACCGGCCCCCATTCCTTCCGATGCCCGCACTCCCGGAAAGAAGAGATCATTCCGGCGATCGCGCTCGGGACAAGGAAAACGGCGCAATTCCAAGCAACGTTCAGCAAGTCGTCCCAAATCCAGGAAAAAGGTTCCCGCCTCTTGAGCGGAACGATCAATTATACCGATTGGGATAAACAGGCTCTAATATTGAGAAGCGGTAAACACCCGTCTGGGATGAAAGGAACCTTGTTCCACATCACCAAGTGCGATTAGTTCATCACCGCAAACCGCGCAGGCATCATTGGCAAAAGCCAGGGCATCGCGCCCCCGCAAAATTATTGGGTTGCCTGATCTCAAACGCTGAGCCTGAGTACGGTCTACCGGGACTTCCGCCAGATATTCAAGAGCTGTACCGGTAGCCATGATGTTTTCGTCAAGTGCTTCCAGATCACCTTCAAGTACAGTCAGCGATTCAAGCACAACAAGGTCTTCCTCAAAAAACGGTCCGACACCTGTTCTGCGCAGGCTGCTGATGTGGCCGAAGCAGTTCAGATCCCGGCCCATATCACGCGCCAGCGACCTGACATAGGTTCCCTTGCCGCATTCCGCCTCAAACACCGTCGCGCTGATAGTCCCATCTTCCTGCACATGTTCCAGAATTTCCAGATTATCGATTGTCACCTGTCTGGGTTCAAGCGTGACATCTTCTCCATCACGGGCAAGTTTGTAGGCCCGTTCCCCATTGATCTTGATTGCTGAATAGGCTGGCGGGACCTGGCTGATATTTCCAACATAGTTGTCTATCAATGCTTCTATTGCTTCTTTCGAAGGTCTTTCGGCAGAAGATTCCACGACCTCACCTTCCAGATCGTCAGTATTGGTTTCAGCGCCCCATTTGACAGTAAAGCGGTAGATTTTTTTCCCATCCATCACATAGGGAACTGTTTTTGTTGCTTCACCCAGCGCAATCGGCAACATGCCTGAAGCCAGCGGGTCAAGCGTACCCGCATGACCGGCCTTTGCTGCCTTGTACAACCATTTCAGCTTTGAGACGCATTCCGTCGAACCCATGCCGATCGGCTTGTCCAGGATTATCCAGCCGGATATGGGTCGTCCCTTTTTCTTGCGCTGGCGGCTCATTGCCTGTCCTCTTTTTCCGGATTTGCTTCACCATTGCCGGTTTCGCTCTGTAGATCACGGGCCACATCCGGCCGGTGCAAAAGCGCGTCTATGCGTTCGAAATTGTCGAAGCTCGTATCCGCCCTGAAGCGGAATTCCGGCATGTACTTCATCTGCCGCAGGGCAGGTGACAGCCGTCCCCGGATCAGCTTCTGATTGGCTGCGAGCGCCTTGATGACCGGTTGAGGCTCTGCCATCCCCAGCGGCGAAACAAATACCGTTGCGATCTTCAGGTCTGGAGACATCGCAACTTCAGTAATTGATATTACGGTTTTCTCGATCAGGGGATCAGGAACATCACCGCGCTGCAATAACTGTGTCAGGGCATGGCGAACCATTTCGCCGACACGCAATTGCCGCTGTGAGGGAGGCTTTTGTGGCATTTCGAATATTCCGTTTTCAGGCATGGACCGAACAGAAAACCGACCGCATCCATGCACTTGTTCACCGGTGCGGGTTGGGACCGCACAGGGAGGTATTCAATGACTTCTCTTACAGTTTACGTGCGATCTGTTCGACACGGAAACATTCTATCCGGTCACCTTCGCGAATGTCCTGATAGTTCTCAAAGGCCATGCCGCATTCCTGACCGGCCTGAACTTCACTGACTTCGTCCTTGAACCGCTTGAGCGTCGAGAGTTTTCCTTCGTGGATTACAACGTCATCACGCAGCAGACGGACACCGGAACCGCGCTCTACGCGCCCTTCGGTTATCAGGCAACCAGCAACTTTTCCGACCTTGGATACATTGAAGGTTTGAAGAATATCCGCATAACCAAGAAATGTCTCCCGCCTTTCGGGAGCAAGAAGACCGGACATTACCGATTTTATATCATCCACCAGATCGTAGATGATCGAGTAATACCGGATTTCGATACCTTCCCGGTCGGCTGCCTCACGCGCCTGTTTTGAAGCACGGACATTGAACGCAAGGATTGGTGCGTTGGAGGTCGCAGCAAGTGCCACATCGGATTCGGTAATACCGCCAACACCAGAATGTACGACCCGGGCCTGCACTTCCTCAGTACCAAGTTTCTGCAATGCCTGTACAATCGCTTCGGCCGAGCCGCCAACATCAGCCTTGACTAGAACAGCTGCCTCCTTGACATCCGAGGTTTGCAATTGTGTCATCATCTGTTCGAGAGAACCGCGCGAACCTGCATGCTTGGCCACTTCCATCTCACGTGAAAGCCGTTGACGATATTCAGATACTTCCCGGGCCCGCGATTCATCGGCAACGACCGCAAGTCGGTCACCGGCCTTTGGGGCCCCGCTCAAACCAAGAACTTCGACCGGCATGGATGGTGCAGCTTCATCTAGACGCTCGCCCTTGTCACTGAGTATTGCGCGAACCTTACCCCATTCGTCACCTGCAATGATGATATCGCCCTGACGCAACGTGCCACGATTTACCAGCACGGTCGCCACGGGACCACGGCCTTTGTCGAGCTGGGCTTCAATTACTGTTCCTTCGGCAGGCCGGTCTGGATTGGCCTTGATTTCCATGACTTCGGCCTGCAGGAGAATGACTTCCAGCAATTTGTCGATGCCATCACCGTTCATTGCCGAAACTTCTACATCAAGTGTCTCACCGCCCATCGATTCGACAAATACCTCATGCTGCAGCAATTCATTGCGGACACGGCTTGGGTCTGCCGCGGGCAAATCCATTTTGTTGATCGCTACAATGATCGGCACTTCAGCCGCCTTTGCATGATTGATCGATTCAATCGTTTGCGGCATTACGCCATCATTGGCTGCGACAACGAGGATGGCGATATCAGTCACCTCCGCTCCGCGGGCACGCATCGACGTGAATGCTTCATGGCCGGGCGTATCGATGAAGGTGATCTTGTGACCGTCTTTTTTGATCTGATAGGCACCGATGTGCTGGGTAATGCCACCGGCTTCACCCTTGACGACATTTGCGCTCCTGATCGCGTCCAGAAGCGAAGTCTTGCCGTGGTCAACATGACCCATAATGGTGACAACCGGAGGACGTGAAACCAGATCGGCCTCATCATCCTTTTCGTCAAACAGGCCGACCTCGACATCTGCTTCCGAAACGCGCTTGACGGTATGTCCAAATTCGCCGGCGATAATCTCTGCCATATCGGCATCGATAATATCGCCCGGTTTCATCATCTGACCTTCCTTCATCAGATATTTGATGACTTCCACCGAACGTTCCGACATCCGGCTTGCCAGTTCCTGAATGGTAATGGTTTCAGGCAGTGTGACTTCACGTGAAATCTTTTCACGTGGGCCAGTATTGCCCATTGCTGCGCGCCGGGCTTTTTCCTGACGGCGGCGCATTGCAGCCATGGATGGAGCCCTTGAATTACCATCTTCATCCAGCGCATTGACCAGCGTCAATTTTGTACGGCGTCTGTCATCGCCTGATTTTGGACGTGCCGCCTTTTCCGGTTCATCCTTAATCTTGCGCTCAAACGGCTTTAATTCCTTGGGCTTGGCTTCCTCACGAGGCGCAGGCGCAGTTTCGCGAGCAGTCTTTTCAGCTGCAAGTTTTTCAGCTTCAGCCTTTTCTTCAGCCGCCTTTTCTTCAGCCTGTCGTACATTTTCAGCTTCGCGCTCGCGTTCTGCCTTTCGCTTTGCTGTTTCCTCAGCCCGTTTCCGGCTTTCTTCTTCGCGTCTGCTCCGGTCGGCATCTTCACGAGCCTGGGACTCTTCCAGCGCACGTTTACGGGCATCCATCTCGCTTTGCGAAAGATTGGCTCCGGCATCAGCCGATTTTTTCCCGGATGTACGATCTGGAGCTTCATCAACCTTGGCAGTTTCCTTGGCTGTTGCCGGTTTTGCCTCAGAGTCAGAAGGTGCGGGTTTCTGAGCCGGGCCGGCTTCGGATTTTACCTCTGCTACCGGAGACTTTGAAACGGGCGCTTCAGCTTCTGGTGCAGGTTTTGCAGTTTCCTGCTCCGGTGCCACCTTGGCATCACCTGGGCGTGTCAGCCGCCGTTTGCGCGTTTCCACAACAACAGCCTTGCTGCGGCCATGCGAAAAACTTTGCCGCACAGTACCCTGCGACACCCCGCCCCCACGCAGTGTCAGCGTTTTCTTGGGATTCACACTGAGCTTTTTGTCGTCAGTTTCGTTTTCACTCATTCTTGCGTACGACCTTGTCTGTCTGTCAGTCAGAAATCCGCTTGTAGCGAATTCCGGAGGGTTTCAAAAAATCTTCTGCGCTTCACCCGGATTTCAGGCTCATTTCTGATCTCTTTTACCTGGTCTCTGGCGGTTCAACTACCTGCCAAAATTCTAATTCTTCATGCTCGATAACGCTCCAACATGTCTATCCGGCTCACAAGAGCATCCGTTGCGCCACCATGCTTTGCCGCTGCATGTATCACATTATGCCCCCCCAATGCCAAATCCATTTGCGAAGAATGGAAGATTTGTTTAACGGCGGGCTTGTGATCAGCCTGCATATTCATCATTTTCACGGCCTGTGCCAGTTTTCTAACTCCGTCGTCTGCTGCTTCCCGTGCATGCAGCACCAGGTCTGCCTTTGCCGTTCTTATTGTCCTGTCGACCTTGTCAAAGCCCGTTACAACCAGCCCGGCTTTCCGTGCAATTGCCAGCGAGCCCAAAGCGGCCTTTTCAAGCTGGCAGTCAACTTCAGTCTCAAGATCAACCGGAACGGTTACCTTTTGTCCGAAGCTGCGGGAAAACAGGTTCTTGGCGGCTGCATTCCCGACATGTTTTGCATTCGCACCAACCCAGACACCACGCCCCGGCAATTTCCGGTTAATGTCTGCCATGACATTACCATCAGGGTCCACCACGAACCGTATCAATTCGGCGATGTCATGGGCCTGACGCGATACAATACAGGTGCGTTCTGTCATTTCGGCAACCTGATTTTCGCTGGCATTCCGTTCCACTGGCTTGATGTCAGGCTTCTGCTACCTGTTCTGCACCTTCCTCTTCTTCTGTTTCTTCCACTTCCGGCGGATTGAGTTCTTCCTCTGTTACCCATCCAGCCTTGAGCCGTGCGTCCATGATCATTTCTTCTGCCTGGATACGCGAAAGGCCGAATGAGTCCAGATAGCCAGGGAACCGCTCGGTTTCACCATCCTTGCGCTCGGTCCAGCCTACAAGGTCATCTGCAGCACATCCGGCAAAGTCCTCAATGGATTTTACCTCTTCCTTGCCCAGCGCAACCATCATAGGTGTCGTAATGCCATCGATTTCACGCAATTCGTCGGCAACGCCGAGTTCCTTGCGCTCCGCATCCAACTCAGCCTCCTGGCGCTCCAGAAACTCACGCGCCCTTGCCTGCAATTCTTCTGCCGTTGATTCATCGAAACCGTCAATGGAGCTGATTTCCTCGGCCTCGACATAGGCAACTTCATCGACCGAAGCAAATCCTTCCGAAGCAAGCAATTGGGCTACCATTTCATCAACATTGAGGGCTTCCATGAATTTGCCGGAATTCTCGACAAATTCCGCCTGGCGCCGTTCGCTTTCTTCCTGCTCGGTCATGATGTCAATGTCCCAGCCGGTCAATTGCGACGCCAACCGTACATTCTGTCCGCGCCGTCCGATCGCAAGCGACAATTGGTCGTCAGGTACGACCACTTCGATACGCTCGGCATCTTCATCGAGCACGACCTTGGCGACCTCCGCCGGCTGCAGCGCATTGACAATAAAACTGGCCGCTTCTGCCGACCACGGAATGATATCGATCTTTTCTCCCTGCAATTCGGCAACAACCGCCTGTACACGGCTACCGCGCATCCCGACGCAAGCGCCAACAGGGTCAATGGAGGAATCATTGGAAATCACCGCGATCTTCGCCCGCGATCCCGCATCCCTTGCCACTGATTTTATCTGGATTACGCCGTCATAGATTTCCGGCACTTCCATGGTGAACAGTTTTGACATGAATTCGGGATGGGTCCGCGAAAGGAAAATTTGCGGCCCGCGTTGCTCACGCCTTACATCGTGAATATAGGCCCGGACGCGATCTCCATAACGGAAATTTTCGCGCGGGATCGTCTCATCCCGGCGAATAATCGATTCTGCCCGGCCCAGATCGACAATGACATTGCCATATTCAACGCGCTTGACCGTTCCGTTGACAATTTCGCCAATGCGATCCTTGAATTCGTCATACTGCCGATCGCGTTCTGCTTCACGGACCTTCTGGACAATCACCTGTTTTGCTGACTGCGCTGCAATCCGGCCAAAATCCATAGGTGGCAATTGTTCGCTGACTGAATCACCAATGGCGATCTCCGGATTCTTGTCGCGAGCCAGTTCCAGGGCAATCTGGGTGGAATAGTCCTCAACGTGATCGACCACTTCCAGAATTCGCTGAAGCGAAATTTCACCGGTCTTGGGATCGATATCGGCCCTGATATTGGTCTCCAGTCCGTAACGTGAGCGTGCTGCTTTCTGAATAGCATCCGCCATTGCCTGAATCACGATCTGACGATCGATTGCCTTCTCCCGCGCAACCGCATCCGCGATCTGCAGCAATTCAAGCCGGTTTGCACTGACTGCCATTTGTCTTTCTCCTGCATCTATCGCGGCTATCTCCTTTGGCCGCGATCAATATCGTCACTTCAAATTGTCATTGGCTGCATCGCCGTCTTCATCAAGGCCATTGGCAGCTCTAAGCGCCTTGTCACGCTTGAGGGATTCACGAATCAGGTCATCACTTAAAACCAGTTTCGCATCCGATATCTCGTTAAACGGGATGGTAAAGTTTTCATCTTCACCATTACCTGTCTGTTCCCGCTGGAATGTCGCATTGTCTTCACTCACACCGGTGATTGTTCCCTTGTACCGCTTCCGGCCATTGATCATCACCCGGGTTTCAAGCTTGGCAATATGTCCTCTCCAGCGCTCGAAGTCACTTTTGCGAACCAGCGGCCGATCTATCCCCGGTGATGAAACCTCAAGATTGTAGGCTGTCTGAATGGGGTCCTCGATATCAAGAACAGGAGAAACTGCTTTTGATACGATTTCGCAATCGCTGACATTCATCTGTCCATCGGGTCTTTCGGCCATGATTTGCAGTGTTTGGCCGTTCAAGGCTGTCAGCTTGATGCGGACAAGCCGGTACCCCAGATCTTCAAGCACCGCTTCAACGATGTTTGCAACGCGTGCCTCAAGCCCGGTTTCGGTCACAAATCGTTTTTCTTCACCCATTTTCAGCATGCTCATTGGGTCCAGCCAACAAAAAAGAGCGGGTCCGGAGGGCCCACTCTCTCGAAATCATCGGAGAATTTGAGTCTGATATAGTGAAATTTCCTGCAAAACACAAGGAAATTGTCACCAATTCATTATTTGCAGCGAAAAACCAGATATGAAGGCTCGCGTCCCTGGCGGACAGCCTTTTTCTCATACCGGGTTGAATACCAGTCATCCCAGGCAATGTGTTCATCAGTGCCCGGTTGCCGGACACGGTCAAACCGACCAAACTCCGCAACATGATCCTGCGTCCATTCCACGTAATCTGCAATATCGGATGCAAACCGGAATTCTCCGCCCGGCTTCAATGCCCGGTGAATTCTCCGCAAATTCTCCGAATTCACAAAACGGCGTTTCCAATGGCGCTTTTTCGGCCATGGATCGGGATACAACAAATCCACCTGCGAAAGAGAGTTTTCCGGCAGCCAATCGAGCAGGAGCGCTGCGTCCTCATCAAAAACCCGGATATTGTCAATTGCATTGGCTTCGATTTGCACCAATGCCTTTGCCATCCCGTTAATGAAGGGTTCGCAGCCTATAAATCCGGTATTTGTTTCCGATTGCGCCCGGTGAACCAGATGCTCACCTCCTCCGAAGCCTATTTCCAGAACGAATGAGGAAACGGTGCCGGGAAACAGTTCTCGCAGATTGGCTGGTGCCGGCCCGCTGACGTCAATCAGAAGGCCGGGCAGCATGCGATGATATATTTCTGCCTGGGTCTTTCTTAGCGGCTTTGCCTTGCGCCGCCCGAACACACTGCCTTTTGTTGCATTGCCATGGCTGGCATTTTCAGATTTTTGTGTCCTGCCGCCCATCGGAGTTCTTGAATGTCTGACCGGTCACTAGCTAACTTGGTCAGAGTTGCTTGACCGCGTTCTTCAGTTCCTTCACCAGATCTGTCTTTTCCCAGGAGAACGAACCGTCACGGCCTGGCTTGCGGCCAAAGTGACCATAAGCCGACGTCTTGGCATAGATTGGTTTGTTCAAGTCCAGATGACGTCTGATTCCGGTTGGTGAGAGGTCCATGACTTCCCGGATAGCAGCTTCCAGTTTTTCGTCTTCCACATTGCCGGTTCCATAGGTGTTCACATAGATGGATAGCGGTTGTGCAACCCCGATTGCATAGGACAATTGAATGGAACACCGGTCTGCAAGCTTGGCCGCGACAATATTCTTCGCAAGGTAACGTGAAGCATAAGCAGCAGAACGGTCGACCTTTGTTGTATCTTTTCCGGAGAATGCACCGCCCCCATGCGGTGCAGCGCCCCCATAGGTGTCAACGATGATTTTGCGCCCGGTAAGACCGGCATCTCCATCCGGCCCGCCGACTACGAATTTGCCGGTTGGATTGATGTACCAATTGCAATCATCCGCAATTTTCAGATCACCCAGTGCTTCCCTTATATAGGGTTCAACAACGGATCGTACTTTCTGCGAATCCCAGCTTTCATCAAGATGCTGTGTCGAAAGGACTATCTGCGTTACTTCAGCTGGTTTTCCATCGACGTAACGAATGGTGACCTGGCTTTTTGCGTCTGGACCAAGTTTTCCGGCTTCGCCTTCTTCGGCATGTCTCGCGGCAGCCAGCAATTCCAGTATCTTGTGGGAATAGTAGATCGGGGCTGGCATGAGGTCAGGTGTTTCGTTGCAGGCATAACCGAACATTATCCCCTGATCACCTGCACCCTCTTCACCCTGCCGATCAGCGGCATTGTCGACACCTTGGGCAATATCTGCCGATTGAGAATGTAAAAGGACGTCTACCTTGGCATTTTTCCAGTGAAATCCATCCTGCTCGTAACCAATGGCCCGGATCGCCCTGCGAGCAGCGGACCGGAATCGGCCGGCATTGATGACATCATTGCCATGTTTGTCCTTCTTGATCAGGGAAGGCGGCAGACGTACTTCACCGGCAATTACCACGCGATTTGTGGTGGCAAGCGTCTCACACGCCACCCGGACCGACCATGGATCGGCACCATTTTTACGGGCTTCACGATAGATAAGGTCCACAATTTCATCCGATACACGGTCGCAGACCTTGTCGGGATGTCCTTCTGATACGGATTCGCTCGTAAAAAGATAGTCTTGGCGTGCCATAGGTTCTCCATCGCGCAATGGCACGCAATTGCCTGCCTGAGCTGTTCATGAAATTTCGCGTGTTTTACAGTTCAGACAGGACAGGTCAAGAGGTGTATTGCCTTTGGGCAATAAGAGAAGTGATTATTTACTCATCTTCACCGGAAAGGGCGCGAACCATTTCCACAATTTTTCTGCGGACCTTTGGGTCCTTGATTTTTACAAATGCCTTGTTGAGCTGGAGGCCCTCCGTACTGGAAAGGAAATCAACCACATAGTTTGTTGATTCGGTTTCGGAAAATCCTGCTCCCGCTATCTTTCCTGTTGAAGGCGCATCCTCGAAGAAAAATGAAACCGGGGTATTAAGTACATGGGCAATTTCTTGCAACCTGCTTGCACCAACCCGGTTTGCGCCCTTTTCATATTTCTGAATTTGCTGGAAAGTAATCCCCAGACTTTCGCCAAGCTTTTCCTGACTCATCCCCAGCATAGTACGTCTTAGCCGCACTCTGCTGCCAACATGTATATCTATGGGGTTTGGCCCTTTTTTTTGTTCAACCATTCTATTGCTCGATTATTTGCCGCTAGCGGCAGGTGGGTTTCTTCGCAGTTTAACACCGCCATTTTCTGCTTGCGGGTATGACGGGTCGCCATCCCCCTCTTTTGTCTATTGACCAGAACATCAAAATGCATTTCTGGTTTGCCCGAAACCGGCAGCATTTCCAAATGGAACCAGTCCGGTGGCTGCCATAATGCGTCTGTTATGCACAAAGTTCAATGCCGGTATGGTGCACCTTCATCGCCGGTTAAACGGTCTGGTTGCAATAAAAACGCCAGCAATTATCAAAAAGAGCAGATTTCCGGTTCGCGAATATAAGGTGTGCGCACTGCCAACAGGCAAAGGCGAATCAATAACGGTTTGTTTACCAAGCGGAGCTGTTACCAATATTCGTCCATAAGCGTCACTAACCGAACTAATTCCATTATTTGCTGCTCGAACAACCGGCAGACCCTCCTCGACGCCGCGCACCACTGCCTGACGCCAATGCTGATAGGGGCCTGGTGTGATGCCGAACCAGGCATCATTGGTCACGTTCAGCAACCATTGCGGTTGTTGACCTTCTTCCCTTATTTGTGATGGAAAAATTATCTCATAACAAATCAGGGGCAGAAATGTTCCTGCTGTTCCGCCGTCAAGCTGGATTCGGCTGCGACCGGCTTCAAATCCACCCTGAAGGTGCGTCAATTGCTGGATTCCCATGGATTCGGCAACTTCCTGGAATGGAAGAAACTCGCCAAACGGGACTAGATGAACCTTGTCTGCTGCGCCGGAAATCTCGCCCTGATCATTGATTGTATATACGGAATTGAACACACGCTGCCTGGTCTGTCCCGGTGCAGGCGGTTCGGTTCTGATTGCACCTGCTATGAGCATGGTATCTGAAGGAAGAAGTTCTCCCAATGCCGCAAGCGCATCCGCGCGTTCGGTCAGAATAAACGGAAAGGTCGATTCTGGCCATATAAGGTGAGTGATACCGGACAGGCCGGATGGCGTTTCCTGGTTTTTGCCACGTGACATATCGAGGAGCAGATTGAAATTTCGCTCTTCGACCTCTGCAACCCATTTTTCAGCCTGGTTGATCGCCGGTTGAACAATTCTAATCCTGACATCATCCACCATTTCCTGTGGATGTTT
Organism: Rhizobiaceae bacterium; assembly: GCA_051009635.1. GTDB lineage: Bacteria > Pseudomonadota > Alphaproteobacteria > Rhizobiales > Rhizobiaceae > BOKV01. The sequence continues at coordinate 6,634 of JBPCWJ010000070.1, read as the reverse complement.
TGAAAGGCGATACCATCCATAGCCTGCATCTGCTGCAATCAGAAGCAGACCAGCGGTAAACGGCAGAACTGCGCCTGCCCTTGAACCAGGCGGACGGCCAATAATTAGTGCTGGCAACGCAAAAACGGTAATACACAGGACAGTTACGCCGTAAATTCCGAATATTGATGCCTTCTGCATCAAGACCGGTGTCGTCAATGCGGCATAGCCAATAGTATTCCAGGGAAATCCGGTCAGTATCGTTCCGCGAAGAAATTCGGCAATCCCTATACTGGCCCCCAATATAAGCAGCCGCCGCCAATCCTGCGTCCAGAGGAATCTGGCCAGAATAGCTCCCAAACCGTAGAACACTGCCAATCCGGCCGGAAGCAGGAGCACTGCAAAGGGAAGCATCCAGGCAAATTGGTCTGCTTCAACCAGGAATGCGCTTCCAATCCACCAAAGCCCGGCCAGAAAGTAACCAAATCCGAACCACCAGCCGGTCTTGAATGCTTGCCAGGCTTTTCCTGTGATGGAATCTCCCGGATCAGATGCGGTCGCATCCATGAGCCATACGAAAACCGGTATGGTGACAAAAAGGATCACGAAAAAATCGAAGGGCGGCATTGCGAGTGCTGAAAAACAACCCGCAAGAAATGCATATGCATTCCTGCGCCAGCCCCAGCTCAGGATCAAATGGCCTACACAACGTTCGCTAATTGCGCCGATACCCAATGCGAATCACCCCGTTTTGATCAGGTCTAGCGATAAACCCAACTGGGCGAGGGTCAAGCGTTCAAGACAATTGGATCGTCTTACGGTTCATTGGGACGCCGGGTACGCTTGCGCTTGGAAGGTGAAATCTGCACCCGTTTGATGCGTCGAGGGTCAGCATCGACGACGCTGAATTCGAATCCCAGCCCCTCAATTACTTCACCGCGTATCGGTACCCTTCCAATCAGGGCAAATATCAGGCCGCCAATAGTATCTACATCCTCGGAATGTTCACCAACCTGAAATTGTTCGCCGACAATCTCGACCACATTGTCCAGTTCCGCCTTGGCATCAACGATGAACACACCCTGTCCGATTTCCTCGATCAGCGGCTGTTCGTCATCATCATGTTCATCCTCAATATCGCCGACGATAACCTCGACGATGTCCTCCAGGGAAACAATTCCATCTGTTCCGCCATATTCATCAATGACAAGCGCCATCTGGATGCGGGTCGCCTGCATACGGGCCATAAGATCGGATGCCAGCATGGATGGAGGAACGAACAGCACCTTTCGAATTAGCTTCAGCGCCCCCAGGGACTTGTCCAGCTTGACTTTTCGTAAATCCAGATCGGAGGCCGCGGACCGTTTTCTCGCCGAGACTTCGGATTTGCTCAGCGCGGCGGTTTTTGTGATGAAAGCAACAACATCGCGAATATGGACCATGCCACGCGGGTCATCCAGCGTATCTCCATAGACAGGCATGCGCGAATGGCCGGAGGATTCAAACTGTTTGAGAAGTTCACCAAGGGTCGTGTTGATTTCCACGGCCTCAATGTCAGCCCGTGGTACCATCAAATCTTCAACTCTGAGATCCTGAAGACGCAGAATGCTATTCAGCATCGTCTTTTCTTCATCGGAAAAGACATGGGAATTGAGACTACCTTCGGCCAGTGCGTCGGCAAGGTCATCCCTCAGGCTTGCCGCAACGGGTTTTCTTGAAGAAAAAAGCCTTGCGAGCCAGCCGCTTTGCGCGGATCCGTTTACCTGCTCATTGTTGTTTTTGTGGCTGTGGCCATCCGGCAATGCCGAATTTCTGGAGTTTTCTATTCTAGTACCGCCTTCAGCCGGATTCGGGTCTGTTTTCGGTTGCTTCGGACTCGAAGGCTCAGGCTCGTCGCTCTGTGCGCTTTCACGTTCAGGCGATTGGCTACGATCGGTTATACTCATTGTTCCATATGTTGCCGGGTATAATTATCCGGTTTTGCCAAGTGAAAAGGAAATGGACTGCCCGTTTCAGCCATCAGCATAAGGATCTCCGATCCCCAGTTTCGCCAATGCCCTGCTTTCAAGCGTTTCCATTACTGCTGCTTCTTCATCATTTTCATGATCATATCCGAAAAGATGAAAAAATCCATGAATGATCAGATGACTAAAATGGTGTTTTAGCGGCTTGTTTTCCAGTTCCGCTTCCCTTTTTACTGTTTCGGCCGCCAATATGATGTCGCCAAGCATCGGCCCGGCGGTGTCATCCGGTTCCAAATCCCGCCCCGGAAACGATAAAACATTGGTAGGTTTGTCGATATTTCGCCAGGTCTTGTTCAATTGGCGGATTCCGGCGTCATCAGTTAACAACAGGCTTAACTCGCTACCTTGAACAAACTTCAATGAAGCGGTTGAAATTGCCGCATTCAATGCATTCCCGGTCAGTGAAAATAATATTCTTTCATCAGGCCAGCCGTCACAATCCACGTTTATATCAATGATAGGTAGAACTTCACCCGGCAATTGGTTGCACCCTCATTTTTGGGATTCCGAATTACGTTTTTGCGATGCGATTTTCTTCTTTGTGGCAGCGTCATAGGCGTTGACGATATCGCTGACCAGCCGATGGCGTACAACATCGGAAGCGCTAAACGCTATCATTGAAACTCCCGAAATATCCCTGAGCAGATCAAACGCCTCTATCAGGCCGGAGGTCTGACCGGGCGGCAGGTCAATCTGGCTGGGATCGCCGGTAACGATCATTCTCGAATTCTCGCCGAGCCGGGTCAGGAACATTTTCATTTGCATGGATGTGCAATTTTGGGCCTCATCCAGAATGACCGCAGCATTTGCAAGGGTTCGCCCTCTCATGAAGGCCAATGGTGCAATCTCGATAATGCCGGAAGATAATGCACGCTCCACCTTGTCTCCAGCGATCATGTCATAAAGCGCGTCATATAGCGGTCTCAAATAGGGATCGACCTTGTCCTTCATATCTCCAGGCAAGAACCCAAGCCTTTCGCCTGCTTCTACAGCAGGTCTGGATAAAATTATGCGATCCACAGCACCACGTTCCAGCAGGGAGGCGGCATAGGCAACTGCCAGATAGGTCTTGCCTGTACCTGCAGGGCCAGTGCCAAAGACAAGCTCGCACCGGTCCATGGCGCGGATATAGGCATCCTGGGTCGGCGTTCGCGCCGAAATGGCCTTCTTGCGCGTACCGATCTGGGCCATGGCAAGCCGGCCGCCCTTTTCGATATTGGGCAATTGCGGCTGATCATCGGATGCAGCCATTCTCACAGCGCCGTCAACGTCGCCCCGCTCCAGTGTTTCACCCTTTTCCAGCTGTTCATACAGATATTCAAGTGCAACACGCGCCTGCCCCACACCATCGGCAGAACCCCTAATATCAACCTGATTGCCGCGCGCCACTGCATCAATTCCAAGCTGCCTTTCTATCATCGCCAGATGCTCGTCAAACTGTCCGAACAATTGCGTTGCCAGACGATTGTCCTCGAAGGACAGAACAACATGTTCGATATTTTCAGAATTGGTTGAGGCCGTTTGACGCTTTTCTTGTGAACTCAAATCCTGGTCTCCGCTTGCTGCAGTGAATTCCAAGGTGTCCGCATGCTTGCGCCTACGTTTATTTCACCTGAATTTGGAGTATTGCGGGCAGGGGGTCTCGCACCCATCTGCCTTGGGGAATGATAAACTGCTGATCGGCTATTACGCCGTCCACGCATGATCAAATTGGTACTGCCATCAGGGAATTGGGTCCTGAATCCGTGATTCGTACTTTGACAATGTCGCCTATTTTACCGGCTTTTGCATCAATTATTACCGATTGAAGCCATGGAGAACGGCCAACCACCTGGTCCGGTTTCCGCCCGGGTTTTTCGATCAGCAGGTTAACTTCCTTGCCAATGCATCCGCTGTTGAAATCAGACTGTTGCTTGTTCAGCAATTCCTGCAGACGCGCCAACCGTTCACTTTTTACCGCTTCGTCAATTTGTTCGGGGATATCTGCTCCGGGTGTTCCCGGTCGGGCGCTGTATTTAAACGAAAATGCCTGCGCGTAACCGATATTCCTGATCAGATCCAGCGTCTCTTCAAACTCGGCGTCACTTTCTCCAGGGAAGCCCACAATGAAGTCTCCTGACAGGGCAATATCCGGACACGCCTTGCGTATTTTTTTTACTATGTCGAAATAAAGCGCCCGATCGTGATGGCGGTTCATGGCCTTGAGAATTCGGTTACTGCCGGCCTGTACCGGCAAATGCAGATAGGGCATCAATTTTGGCAGATCACGATGGGCCTCGATCAGGCTTTCATCCATGTCGATTGGATGACTGGTCGTATATCTCAGCCTGTCCACACCCTTTATTTCGCTCAACCTGGCCAACAACTCGCCAAGCCGACAAGTGATGCCATCCGCATTCTTTCCATGCCAGGCATTCACATTCTGGCCAAGCAGCGTGATTTCGCGGACCCCCGAATCCGCCAGACGGACCGCTTCCTCAAATATCTGTTCCACCGGGCGGGAAACTTCAGCCCCCCTGGTGTAGGGGACTACACAAAAGGTGCAAAACTTGTCGCAACCTTCCTGAATGGTAAGAAAGGCTGACACACCTCTGGATCTGATTTGCTTGCGTGAGGCGGCAGGCAGATCGGAAAATTTCTCTTCAATTTCAAATCCGGTTGCGACCGTGCGCTTTCCGCCTTTGGCCTTCGCGATATACTCGTTCAGGCGATGATAGGTTTGAGGTCCTGCGACCACATCGACAACGGGTGCACGCGCAATCATTTCAGCACCTTCGGCCTGCGCAACGCAGCCCGTCACGGCAATCAGCATTTCCTTGCCGTCCCTGGCCTTTTCCTGCTTGAGCTTACGTAACCTGCCCAGATGCGAGTAAACCTTTTCCGCCGCCTTTTCACGAATATGGCAGGTATTCAGGACAACAAGGTCCGCCTCTTCCTGTGTGTCACATTTTGCATAGCCGTCATTGGAAAGCGCATCGCTCATCCGCTCTGAATCATAGACATTCATCTGGCAGCCAAAGGTCTTGATAAACACCTTCTTTTGCCCGTCGGAATTGTCCGGCAGGTCTGGTGAAACATCCATCTGTTTTTCGCTGCTACTATCTATATCCCTGATCTCGTTCATCTATTCAGCCATTCTGCACCAAACAATTTCTGATATTCAAAATTGGTCTAGCCCTCACCGTCCGATCTATCAAGCAATTCAGCAGTTTTTCGCATTCGCATTACCTTGGAAAACTCCTGTCGCACGGCATGCTGCATATCCCTGGCAATGGTTTTCCTGTTGGTTTCTGCTGAAAATTCCGCCGGTTGTCCAAATACGACCTCAACATCATAGGCACCATTACGCAGAAAGGTAAGAAGATGCGGGCCAAGTTCCACATCACCAGGCCAGGCCGCCCGCGCCTGATGCAGCCGCCCAAGCGGTAAACCATGAAGTCTGGTGTAACCCAGCGCCACGGGCTGCACGGTCATTTGTTCACTGTCGGTTTGCTTGATTGCCCCATGCAACGCGCCAAACAATGCCGATTTGAACGGCTGCAAGCGATGCCCGTCACCCGTTGTTCCTTCGGCAAACAGAACCATTGCGTCACCTTCGGCCAGGCGTGCTGCGATGGAATCTGCCTGTCTGCCGGCCTGATTGCGCTTTTCACGATCAACAAAAACCGTTCTCTGCATACGCGCCAGCCAATTGATGCCGGGCCAGAACCTGACTTCGGATTTGGCGATGAAACACAGTTCCATAACACTTCCCAGCACCATGATATCGGACCAGGAAACATGATTGGCAACGATCAGCAGCGGCCTGTCGCGAGGCACCTCCCCATGAATGTTTACCCTTACACCGATTATCTTGAGGGCAAGCCGATGCCAGATTACCGGAATACGTCTTGCAAGCGGCCTGGATCGGGCCATCGCAAATAGTTGTGCGGGCGCCATCACGGCGGTTGCAAGCACAAGAACCGGAATCCCGACAAAGTACCGGAACCCGGCGGGAATCGTCATTTCACGAAGCGAGGCTATTCCTGTCCACCATCGTTTGAGCTATCTGGATCAATCGGTGTCCCGTATAATTCCAGCCGGTGGTCAACCAGCTTGAATCCAAGCTTTCTTGCGATCTCTTCCTGGATGCGTTCTATTTCATCGCTCTTGAATTCTATCACCTCGCCAGTCCTCAAATTAATGAGATGGTCATGATGGTCATCCGGAGAAGCTTCGTAACGCGCCCGTCCATCACGGAATTCGTGCCGCGCAATGATATCGAAATCTTCCAGCAATTTCACTGTCCGGTAAACCGTGGCTATGGAAATCTTGGGATCAATTTCAGATGCCCGTTTATAGAGCTCTTCCACATCCGGATGATCTGCAGATTCTTCTATGACGCGTGCAATTGTCCGCCGCTGCTCTGTCATTCGCAGCCCCTTGTCGGCACACAATTCCTCGATGGTCATTAATCGGCCTCCGGAACGGTTTATTAAACGGCGTAATACTTTTGCCGGGCAATTATTTTGAAGGCTCTAGGGTCCGGCCCCATTAAATTACATAAAATGGCGCTCGATATGACGTCGAACTCCAGCGTCAAAGTTTTCGACCGGGGTACAGGCCCAGCCCTTCACAATTTTCCTCGTATT